>NZ_JAPNXR010000018.1:0-107697 GCF_030397615.1 Vibrio sp. 14N.309.X.WAT.E.F5
GCAACCTTGCCAAGGTTGAGGTCATCGGTTCGAACCCGATGTATCGCTCCAAATTAAAAAGCCCGAACAGAAATGTTCGGGCTTTTTGGTTTCTGGTTTCTGGCTTCTGGCTTCTGGCTTTTAGCTTTTACATGTCAGTACTCTTCTTGTTCGAACCCGCACTCAAATTTCATGTCTATCTCAAAGCCTCACTAGCAACGTTTGTATACCCACGTCGTCATCCTCGGGCATGAGGAACGAATGAACCGGGGATCTCTTTCCCCAACGATAGTGTTGACGATATTTTCAGCAATTTGTCAGTCACCGCTCCTATTTATCAAGCGATTATTAAAAACTATTGATCGTTCATTTCACTTTATGTTACTTTCCCGCGCAATCTCGGAATGAACAATGTTCAAGATGAGCAATGATTGCTTCTGGGGGATACGCGTAATGACCATTCTTGCTGATTGGGACATTACGTAGGGTAGGTATCAGCTAGCCTTTAGCTGATAGACGGGATACTTATGGCGCAATTCGCCATGCTAATGGGAAACCCAACATTGAACACACTAATAACAACATTGCTAATCAGCTCTGCATTTCCAAAAGGGCCAGTTCTTCATAGCTGTCCGATACTGCACAAATGTCCAATTCTTCAAAACAGTAGCATTACTGAACCTTGAGCTCACGCTAACTAATTTTTGCTGTCCTAAGACGGCCTAATTTCGTATTCGTCATTTGACTTATGCGAGCGTACAGCTATATCTCATTTCTAGACAATACGCGTGTTTCACTATGAATTCTCTCTAAATCAATAGAGGGACGGTGTGCAATTGCGTCTGATGGAGGTGAGTATGAACACATTCAAGGGGACTTTTATGACTACCGCCTTTGAAGTCGATATTAATACTATCGCAAATTCATTTTCAACTATGGTTCCTATCGTAGAGGGAACTTACGACCTAACACCCGACGCTATTTTGCTAGAGCAAGAACAGCATGAATCGGATGTTCGTTCATACCCAAGACGCCTACCGATTGCTATTAAAAGAGCATGTGGTGTTTTAGTTGAAGATACTCGTGGCCAACTCTTTCTCGATTGCTTAGCCGGTGCAGGTACACTTTCTCTGGGTTACAACCACCCTGAGATTAACCAAGCACTTAAAGACCAACTCGATTCAGGTTTGCCATACCAGACTCTTGATATTACGACTCAAGCAAAAGAGACGTTTATCAAGCGAGTTAAAGCTTTTCTCCCTCAAGACTTTTCAACGAACTCGGTTCTTCAATTCTGTGGCCCGTCTGGCGCTGATGCTGTGGAAGCCGCGATCAAGCTAGCCAAGCAAACTACAGGTCGCAACACCATGTTTGCTTTTCGTGGTGCTTACCACGGCATGACTAACGGCACCATGGGCATGATGGGTAACCTTGGCACTAAAGAACGTCGTAGTGGCTTAATGTCTGACGTACATTTCATGCCTTTCCCATACAACCTTCGTTGCCCGTTTGGCATTGGCGGTGAAGCGGGTGCTAACGCGAGCATTCGTTACATCGAGCGTATGTTGAATGACGATGAATCTGGCATCATGAAACCTGCAGCGATGATCGTCGAGCCTGTACAAGGTGAGGGCGGTGTGATTCCAGCTCCTGCATCTTGGCTACAAGGCCTACGTCGCATCTGTGATGAGCATGGCATCCTACTGATTTTTGATGAAATTCAGTGTGGTGTGGGTAAAACGGGTCATCGATTCGCGTTTGAAGAGTCAGGCGTTAACCCTGATATCTTATGTTTATCTAAAGCGATTGGTGGCGGACTGCCTATGTCGCTGCTTGTGTTCGATAAGAGCATCGATACTTGGAAAGCGGGTGAGCACACCGGCACATTCCGTGGTAATCAGTTGGCAATGGTATCTGGCGCTAAGGCGTTAGAGATCATCGAACGTGATGGTTTGGTTGAGCACGCTAACATCGCAGGCCAATATTTACGTCATGGGCTTGAGAAGATTCAATCGCGTGTGAACTGTATTGCTGAAGTTCGTGGCAAAGGCCTGATGCTTGGCGCTGAGATCAAGCAACCAAACGGTGAGCTCAACAAATTTGGCGAGCCGAAATCAGACGGTGAACTTACATTAGCTATTCAGCGAGCGGCATTAGAGCGCGGCTTGATGGTTGAAAAGGGTGGTCGTGATGGTTCGGTAATTCGTTTCCTTCCGCCAATGATTATCTCTTTTGAGCAGATCGACTTTGCACTGCGCGTCATGGAAGAAGCGATCATCGCAGCGGGTGGTGGTTTACAACAAGCCCCAGCTTCAAGCGAACAAACTCACCAAGAATGGAATAAGCATTTCATCCAGACAGGTTTAGGCGGTAGCGACGAATTTGCTAGCGTGATGAACCAAACCACTCAAGCGATGAAAGCCGTTTTTGAACAAGTTGAAACCCCTTATTCGGGTTTAGATCCAAAAGTGCTAGAAGCAGCTATCAATGCTGTTGATCTCGATAACAATCAACACGCTTTGGTTGATGTTGTAGATAGCACTGCAGACCTTGTCGCTGCAAACTCCATCTTCGTGCAACACCCAGACTGCATTGCACACCTTCACACTCCTCCTCTTATGGCTTCGGTAGCTGCGGAATCGATTATCGCGGCGTTGAATCAATCAATGGATTCATGGGACCAAGCATCTGCTGCGACTTATGTTGAGCAGCGTGTGGTGGATTGGATGTGTGACAAATACCAACTTGGTGCACAAGCTGACGGTGTTTTCACAAGCGGTGGCACGCAAAGTAACCTAATGGGCTTATTGCTTGCGAGAGACTGGGTTGCAGATAAGCACAATGGCCACTCAATCCAAAAGCTTGGCTTACCAGACTACGCAAGCAAGCTTCGTATCTTATGTTCAAAGAAATCTCACTTCACGGTTCAAAAGTCAGCCTCTCTACTAGGGCTAGGCGAAGCGGCAGTATGCTGCGTTGATACGAATGCAAATGGCACTATCAAGCCAGATTTGCTAGACGCAGAAGTGAAAGCACTTAAAGCTCAAGGTCTGATTCCTTTTGCTGTGGTTGGTACGGCGGGCACAACCGATCACGGTGCTATTGATGACCTAGAAGCGATTGCTAATATCGCCAACCAACAAGGCCTTTGGTTCCATGTCGACAGTGCTTACGGTGGCGCGCTTATCTTAAGTAGCCATAAAGCTCGTCTGAAAGGCATCGAAAAAGCGGACTCAGTGAGTGTCGACTTCCACAAGTTGTTCTTCCAAACCATCAGTTGTGGTGCTGTGCTTCTGAAAGACAAAGCGAACTTTAAGTACCTACTGCATCACGCAGATTACTTGAATCGCGAGCACGATGAGCTGCCAAATCTAGTCGATAAGTCTATCGCTACCACCAAGCGTTTCGATGCACTGAAAGTCTTCATGACGATGCAAAGCGTTGGACCAAAGCAACTGGGTGATATGTATGACCATCTTCTAGAGCAGACGCTTGAGGTTGCCGATTTGATTCAGAAGCATGACGATTTTGAGCTGCTTGCTGAGCCTTCACTATCAACAGTGCTGTTCCGATCTAAGCCGTCAGCAAACGGTGAGCTAGATTTAGACAAACTGAATCAGACGTTAAGACTGGAGGCGCTGACTCGTGGCGTTGCAGTACTTGGCGAAACGGTCGTTGATGGTAAAAGCGCGCTGAAATTCACTATCTTGAATCCGTGCTTAACGACATCAGATTTCAAATCTTTAATTAACAAAATTCAAACTCTAGCCATTGAGCTAGCAGAACAACAAGGGTAATTAAAACTATGGCTATTCTACAAATTGGTGCAGGCGGCGTTGGTTGGGTTGTTGCACACAAAGCAGCACAAAATAACGAAGTACTGGGTGATATCACAATCGCTTCTCGCACAATCGCGAAGTGTGAAAAAATCATCGAATCTATCAAGGGTAAAAACAACCTTAAAGATTCTACTAAGAAACTAGAAGCTCGTTCAGTAGACGCTGACGATGTTGATGCACTTGTTGCTTTGATTAAAGAAGTTAAGCCGGATCTTGTGATCAACGCTGGTCCTCCTTGGGTAAACATGGCGATCATGGAAGCGTGTTACCAATCTAAAGTCTCTTACCTAGATACATCGGTAGCGGTTGATCTATGTTCTGAAGGCCAACAAGTACCACAAGCTTACGATTGGCAGTGGGGCTACCGTGAGAAGTTCGCTGAAGCGGGCATCACAGGTATTCTTGGCGCGGGTTTCGATCCAGGTGTGGTATCAATCTTTGCAGCGTACGCGGTTAAGCACTTGTTCGATGAGATTGACTCAATTGATGTAATGGACGTGAATGCTGGCGACCACGGCAAGAAGTTTGCGACGAACTTTGACCCAGAAACCAACATGCTTGAGATCCAAGGCGATTCTTTTTACTGGGAAAATGAAGAGTGGAAGCAAGTACCTTGTCACTCTCGTATGCTTGAGTTTGAATTCCCGAACTGTGGTTCTCACAAAGTGTACTCAATGGCGCACGATGAAGTGCGTTCAATGAAAGAGTTCATCCCAGCTAAGCGTATTGAATTCTGGATGGGCTTTGGTGATGCATACCTGAACTACTTCAACTGCATGCGTGACATCGGTCTTCTTAGCCCTGATCCACTAACGCTACATGACGGCACTGTGGTTCAGCCTCTACATGTTCTTAAAGCACTACTGCCAGATCCAACATCTCTAGCTCCGGGTTACACAGGTTTAACGTGTATCGGTACGTGGGTTCAAGGTAAGAAAGACGGTAAAGAGCGCAGCGTATTCATCTACAATAACGCAGACCACGAAGTGGCTTACGAAGACGTAGAACACCAAGCAATCTCTTACACTACGGGTGTTCCAGCGATTACGGCTGCACTTCAGTTCTTCCGTGGCGAATGGGCTGATAAAGGCGTATTCAACATGGAACAGCTAAACCCAGACCCGTTCCTAGCAACCATGCCTGAAATCGGTCTAGATTGGCACGTTCAAGAGCTAGAGCCGACAGCTGGTTTACCTCTGATCCACACTTTGAAGTAATTTCTGGCTCTTTGCCCTCGTCGCGTTGTCCTAGCGATAAGGTCAAAGCTCTGCGAATTCCATTCAAAGTCATATGATTGACGAGAACGTATAATTACAAGCCGATGCTGTTGCGTCGGCTTTGTTCGATTATCATGTGCCTTCGTGAACTCGAGGGCCGCAAGGTATTAACATGCAAAACAACGAACTAAAAACGCCTTATTTCATGATCAACGAAGACAAGTTGATTGCGAATTTAGAGATAGCTAAGCAGCTGAAAGAGATTTCAGGTGTTAAGTTGGTATTGGCACTTAAGTGTTTTTCGACATGGGGTGTGTTTGACATCATCAAGCCTTACCTCGATGGCACGACAAGCTCTGGCCCATACGAAGTGAAGCTTGGCCACGAAACTTTTGGTGGTGAGACGCACGCTTACAGTGTCGGTTACAGCGAAGATGACGTGAGAGAAGTTGCGGATATCTGCGATAAGATGATCTTCAACTCTCAAAGCCAACTTGCTGCTTACCGACACATCGTTGAAGGTAAGGCTTCGCTGGGTTTACGTTTAAATCCAGGTGTGAGCTACGCAGGACAAGATCTGGCAAACCCAGCGCGTCAATTCTCTCGTTTGGGTGTTCAAGCAGATCACATCAAACCAGAGATCTTCGATGAGATTAATGGTGTGATGTTCCACATGAACTGTGAGAACAAAGACGTCGATGCATTTATCGGCCTGCTTGATTCAATCTCAGAACAGTTTGGCGAGCACTTAGATAAGTTGGATTGGGTGAGCATGGGCGGAGGTGTGTTCTTCACATGGCTGGGTTATGACATCGAGAGACTGGGTCTTGCGCTAAAAGCCTTCTCTGAAAAACACGGCGTGCAGATGTACCTAGAGCCGGGTGAAGCTATCATCACTAAAACAACCGACTTAGTTGTGACAGTGGTTGATATTGTTGAGAACGTGAAGAAAACGGCAATTGTCGATTCGGCAACCGAAGCTCATCGCCTTGATACGCTTATCTACAATGAACCAGCGTCGGTATTAGAAGCCTCTGAAAACGGTAACCATGACTACGTGATTGGTTCATGTTCATGCCTTGCTGGCGATCAGTTCTGTGAAGCAAGCTTTGAAGAGCCACTGAAAATTGGTCAAAGACTGCATCTGTTAGACAGTGCGGGTTACACCATGGTGAAACTGAACTGGTTCAATGGCCTAAAAATGCCATCAATCTATTGCGAACGTAGCAGTGGCGAAGTTCAGAAGCTAAATGAATTTGGCTATGAAGACTTCAAACGCTCATTGTCGCAATGGTCGGTTAAGTAGCGAAATCTTACTTCAGAACAATAAAAAGAGCAGCCGATGAGCTGCTCTTTTTTATTTTTTGATATAGCTATTAGCTATAACAATCAGCCGTTACCAGTTAGCTTTCAATGATCACGCGAGTATCTTCGCTTAGCGTTTCCAATTCGTTGACCACATCATCAATCAAAACTTCGATTGGTAGCTTAACGGCAATCTTGGAAGTAAATAAACTAGAGCTAACACCACCGCCTCCGGCGATAAACACGCGGTGACAATCCATATCTAGAATGCTGATGCCTTGTCTGTCTAACACGTGTGTTACTTCATTCACGATGCCAGCTCGGTCGTTAGAGTCGAGTCGTAGATGATGGATCGTATCTTGTGCGTTGTGAGTATGGTCTGAATCAACAAACTGCACGATAAGATCAGCATTGGCGCTGAAAGCTTCTTTCACAATTGATTCGTTGATGGCTGGAAGTTGAACCTTGAGTACGCCTGCGACTTGGTCTTCAATAAAGTTAACTTTACTAATGAGCCATTTCCCGTCGTTTTCGTGAGTAACCGCAGCAAGTTGCTTGATTGTTGCTGGTGATGCTTTTCCGATAAAGTTTACGATAAATGTACTGTTCATATCAGCCCCCAAAGTCTCAATTAATCGTTGCTAATTAAATGTTTGATATCACGCGATAAAGTTCGTTAATTTCAGTGTAGAAGTTTACATCGAACAATGTTTGACCTGCGTCAATTTTTGAAACTAAGCTGTGATGCAAAAAAAGAGAATGGAGAGTAGGGCACAAAAAAAGCGGCTAGAGAGCCGCTTTTTAGAAGAGTCGTTGTTGTTACTGGGAATGCAGCAACTTAGAGTTCAGAGACTGAAAGCTATTTTAGAACGTAACTTTAAAGTTCATACCAACAAACTGAGAGTCATAAGGTGCGCCTGCATCGTATGCGAATCTTGCTGCATCTTGGTTATCCCACCAAGGGTTGGTGTTCAGGTTAACTTCTGCATCACCGCCCCAAGCGTCACTTACCCAGTAGTGGATATGGCCAACAGGGTTTAGGAAGAATAGAGAAACATCACCCATGGTTTGAGAACCCATCACTTCGCCACCTGAAGCCACAATGTCTTGCTCAGCTTCTAGCATCAATTCACCGACAACCGCACCAAAGAATGGTGTGATGAACAGATCTTGCCAAGAAGGCACTTCTGCAAACGCTTCTACACCGTACTCCCAGAAGAATGTCGACATGGTCCAAGAGTATAAGAAAGACTCAAACTCATCGTAACCCGCGTGTCGAGCTGCAGTGTAGTAAACACCACCAAAATATGGGTGCATCACGTAGTTTAGGAAGTGTTCATCGCGGTCCCAGACTGGGCCTTCAGACACGTTATCTTTCCACTTTTTACCTAATGAGCTGATATCACGTTGGTCATCATCCCACTTAGTGATACTTTCAGGTAGCAGAGTCATTAGACCCACTGTAGCAACACTTAAACCCAGAATAGTGTAGGTTTGACCCATTAGATAATCCCAATCTTTCTCTTGACTCACCAACATATGTTTTGGTTGTTGGATTGAGAAGTCGTACTCGTCACTTGATTCGCTCAGTGCGTAATTAGCACTTGGCTTGTAGGTGTACAAGCTATCATTAACACAGTAGTCTTGAGCACATTCATCCGAATAAGAAAGGTTGATTGGCTGGTCGAAGTCGTATTGGCTTGCAACCGAGTTAACTGACATTAGCATTGAAAATGCAGCAGTAACCTTCGCTAGTAACGGTGATTTGGCCACAAGGGTCTCCATGAGAAGTTAAGAATTGATCAGAGTCACAATTATCTATTAAATGCCTGATTTAGGGAACTAATAATTTGTCGCTTTTCCTAAGAAAACCTTAGATTTAACATTAATAATATTTGTGAAAAGCTGGAATGTCTCAAATTCAACCATAGACCAGTTTATGAATAATGCAGTGTCTTTTTATGACCACAAGGGATAGAAATATGACGAAAATCGCAATGTTAAGCACAGGTGAAGAAGTTCTTCATGGAGACATTGTAGACACAAACGCAGCTTGGATGTCTGGAGAGTTCTACCAACACGGCTTTGCTCTCGCCAAACGTTCTACTGTGGGTGACCAAATGAATGCTCTCATTGAAGAACTGCTGATGCTGAGCTTTAACTATGATGTGGTTATCGTCAATGGCGGTTTAGGGCCAACAACGGATGACATGAGTGCGGCTGCCGCTGCAGCAGCGTCAGAACAGAAACTAGTCATGTTCCCCGAATGGTTAGATCGTATAGAAGAGATGTTTGCTGGACGTGGTATGCCGATGCCTGACAGCAACCTTAAACAAGCCTTGTTGCCAGCAAGTTCAGAGGTCGTCGATAACCCAGTAGGCACGGCGTGCGGCTTCAAGCTGAAAATCAATGGCGCGACGTTCTATTTCACGCCGGGTGTACCGAGTGAATTCAAGCGCATGGTGACCTTTGAAATCCTGCCTGATTTGTCGCGTGCTTATCCACAAGTGGTTGCTTCTGAGTGCAGTCGTCTATTTACCTTTGGTTTATCTGAGTCGGGTATCTCTGATGTGTTGGACCAATTGAAACTGCCTGAAGGTTATGAGTTGGGTTATCGCTCTTATCTGCCGTTCATTGAGGTGAAATTGTTTGGGCCTAAGTCTGGTTTAGAAACCCGCGTTAAACTGCTGCAAATGGTGTACAAGCTGTTAGAGAGCAATGTAGTCAGTGTTGATGAGCCGATGATTGATCATATTGGCCACATCATGGCAGAGAGAAAGAAAACCTTGTCTGTGTCTGAAGTGTCGACTAAAGGTGCATTGTCGGCTTGGTTGCAATCGAATGAGCAGGTTGAAGATTGCTTTGGTCACTCTTGGGTCATGGCTGAACCAAAAGAAGGTGAACTCGAAAAAAGCGACCCACTAGCCGCAACCTTTGCACTGGCTGGCGCAACTAGAGAGAAATGCGGTACTGAATTAGCTTTAGTGACAGGTAAATTAGAAGGCAACACATTCAGTATTGCACTGTCGAGCGAAGCGGGTGAGTGGGGCCAAGTGCTTGAGTTTTACCGCCAGTACAATCGTGAAGATGCGCGCACTATCATCAAAACCGTTGCGGCAGATATGCTGAGAAGACACCTAGACAACAAACCTATGTTTGGCACTTACTCTTCGGTTAAGCGATTGAAAGACATGTTTATTCCTTCAGCTATCATCAAGTAAGCAGCTATTTTCGCTAACCAAGTTTTCTTGAGCCAAGACCTCTGCAACTAAGGTTAAATCAGAACAAATAAAAAGGCCCAACATCCAAATAGGTGTTGGGCCTTTAGTTTATCTAGCCTTCTAGATAACTAAACAAGAGGGCTGTGATTACAAACCGCTTGTCATATGTAGGCTGTAGAACAAACCACGGCCAATGAGTTCTGAAGCTAAGAATAGTACTAATGCTAAGCCTAGGTTTACTGGGTTCACTTTTGCTTTGTTCAGCATAGGTAGAATCCAAACTAGCAAGCTTGCCATCAGCAATGCCACTTGAAGAATCACATAGCTGCCTAAACCGTCAACCAACTCAGACGCTTTAGCTACTGAAGTTTGGATGTCACCGATTAGGTTCAGTTTTCCTACTGTCACAATCAAGCTAATAGCAACGGCAATCACAGCCAGCATCGTGATGTTGCGGTCAACCGTAAAGCGACTGTCGTTGGCGAATACAATCACGAACTGAGACAGCAGCAAGCCACCCACAACCATGGTCATGATGAAGCTCAGTGGCGTGTAGATGTTGTCCCAAGTCGGTACAGTGTTGATCATGTATACGTTGATCATCGCGTACATGAAGATAACACCCAGCACCATCGCGCCAACCATCAGTGCTTTCTGGATAGCTATGCCGCCTTTCTTAACTACCGACAGTAACCATTGCAGGCCGCCTACTGCGAAGAATGCCGCACCGAAGAATACCTCGTTAGACAACCAAGCTGAGCCTAGCTGGTTAAAGGCATTAAACGCGCGCAGTGGAGAACCAAGGTGCGTTGTCGAGAACATGAAGCCAAGCCCCATCAGTGCCCATAGAATGAACATTGGAACCTTGTAGCTGTTCAGCTTATCTTCGTCATGACCAAGTACCAGTGCACGTGCGCTAATAAGTAAGTAACCACCCACGGCTGTTTGAGCCAGTACCGTAAAGAAAATCAAAGACCACTCATGAAAAATCATCTTACACCTCCTTCGGGTTTGCTAGGTGACCACTGGTATCGCCAGTAGGCTTCGCATTTTTGTTCAGTTTAATCACGATGTTTGGCAGTGTTTCACTTGAAGATGGCAGTGGTGCTACATCTGCACCAGAACCGTACTTCTCGCGAAGTGTATTGATTTCACCAAACTCCAATGCACGAAGTGGGCAAGACTCAACACAGATAGGTTGCTTGCCTTCAGAAACACGTTGGTAACAACCATCGCATTTGGTCATGTGACCTTTCTTCGCATTGTATTGCGGTGCACCGTAAGGGCACGCATTGCTACAGTGCTGACAACCTATACACACACTCTCGTCAACCACAACCAAGCCGTCTTCGTCACGCTTGTGCATTGCGCCTGAAGGACATACTTTCACACACGCAGGGTTAGTACAGTGGTTACAAGCGATAGACAGGTAGTAAGAAAAGACATCTTTCTGAACCCAGGTGTCGCCATCTTGAGTGAAGCCACCACCTGCGTATTCGTACACGCGACGGTAGTTCGTTTTGATGTCTAGATCGTTATAATCTTTACAAGCAAGCTGACAGGTTTTACAACCCGTGCATTTACTTGAATCAATGTAAAAGCCGTATTGTTTCATTCCAACCTACCTTATGCTTTCTTTAGCGCTTTGATTTGAACTAGGTTTGTATGCTGAGGGTTACCCTTAGCAAGTGGGCTCGGGCGCTGAGTGGTTAGCACGTTGATAGAGCCTGCATGGTCGATCTTCTGACCATCTGGTGCGTACCATGCACCTTCGCCTAGCGCGACAACTCGAGGAAGAATCCTAGGTGTCACTTTCGCTGGAATATGAACTTCGCCACGGTCGTTAAAAATACTCACCATGTCGCCGTTTTCGATACCACGTTCTTTCGCATCAATAGGGTTGATCCACAACTCTTGCGGTGCTGCTGCTTTGATTTCTGCAACGTTGCCGTAAGTCGAGTGAGTACGAGCCTTGTAGTGGAAACCAGTTAGCTGAAGTGGGTACTTCTCTGCTAATGGGTCGTTGTGGCCTTCAAAAGAATCGGCGTAAATCGGAAGAGGGTGAATCACTTCGTCTTCTTTCAATTTCCAAGTCTTCGCGATATCAGCCAGTTGCTCTGAGTAGATCTCGATCTTGCCACTTGGTGTGGTCAGTGGATTCGCTTCAGGATCTTTGCGGAAATCTTCGTAAGCGATGTAGTGGTGGTCATAGCTACGCTTGTAGATACCCAGCTCTTTCATCTCTTCGAAGGTTGGCAGTGTTGGATCGTTCTTACGAGTTTCAGCGTAAAGATGCTCAATCCATTGCTCTTGAGTACGGCCTTCTGTGAACTCTTTTTCCACGCCCATACGCTTCGCCAATTGAGAACACATCTCGTAGATAGATTTCGCTTCGAACTGAGGCTCGATCGCTTTTTGCGCGAAGATGAAGTAAGGCATGTTTGCTGCTTTACCATCCATACACCAGTCGTCTTGCTCTGATGTGGTTAAGTCAGGCAGGATGATATCGGCGTATTTTGCAGAAGATGTCATGTGGTTATCGACCACAACAATCATTTCACATGCAGTGTCATCTTGAAGGATCTCGTGTGTTTTGTTGATGTCTGAGTGCTGGTTGATAATACAGTTACCTGCATAGTTCCAGATCATCTTGATTGGGTTCTTAAGACGCTCTGCACCGCGAACACCATCAGTGATGTCGGTCATTTCATCGTGACGGTAAATCGCGTCTGTCCACATGAACATCGAGATAGAAGTTTCAACTGGGTTTGGCACAGTCGGGAAGCGAACAAATGGAATATTGATATCACTTTCACGAGCACCAGTAGAACCACCTGATACACCAACAGAACCAGTTAGTAGAGACAGCATTGCGATTGCACGACAAGCTAGCTCACCGTTTGCAGTGCGTTGTAAGCCCCAACCTTGGTGGATAGCACATGGTTTTGCAGTGCCCATCTCACGGCCAAGCTTGACGATAGTATCAACGGGAATACCTGTGATCTTAGAAGCCCACTCTGGCGTCTTCTCTACACCGTCTTCACCTAAACCTAGGATGTAAGATTTGTAGTCGCTGTTCTTTGGTGCAGATGCTGGAAGCGTCTTCTCATCGTAACCGACACAGTATTTATCTAAGAACGGTTGGTCGACAAGGTCTTCAGTGATCATCACGTGTGCAAGGCCAGCAACCAATGCTGCATCGGTAGAGGGACGAATTGGAATCCATTGATCTTCACGGCCACCAGCAGTATCGGTGTAGCGAGGGTCGATGATGATCGTTCTTGCGTTCGATTTATTTTTGCTTTCTACGTAGTGGTGGATCAGACCACCGCCAGACATACGAGTCTCAGCAGGGTTGTTACCAAATTGGATGTTAAGTTTCGTGTTCTCTAAATCAGAGAAAGAGTTGTTGTTTGCCCAACCACCGTAGGTGTAGCTCAAACCTTTCGCGATTTGCGCTGTTGAGTAGTCACCGTAATGGTTCAGGTAACCACCACTTAGGTTCATTAGACGAGCAATCAGCGTTTGTGCTGGTGGCCAAGATTTTGTGACAGTGCCACCTAGCGTACCTGTACCGTAGTTTAGGTAGATGGTGTCGTTACCGTAGTCTTTGATAAGGCGTTGCATGGTGCCAGCAACTTCATCGTAAGCTTCTTCCCAGCTAATACGTTTGAATTTACCTTCACCACGTTTACCAACACGTTTCATTGGGTATTTCAGGCGATCTGGGTTGTAAACACGGCGGCGCATAGAGCGTCCACGTAGACAAGCACGAACTTGGTGATGACCGTATTCGTCAGTACCTGTGTTGTCGGTTTCTACGTATTTGATTTCACCGTTTTGCACATGCATACGTAATGGGCAGCGAGAGCCACAGTTTACCGTACATGCACTCCATACGATTTTCTCATCCACACTCTCAGCAACCGCAGCCGCTACTGGTCTGGATTTGAAAGGTAAAGCGATGCCGCCCGCGAGAGCTGCTGCGCTACCTACCGCAGAAGAAGCTTTCATGAAGCCTCTTCGAGTAAGATTCATTACCCCAGATTCTTTCTTATTCGTCATTCTAAGATGCCTTTTGTTATTGATGACTAGCACTTTATAGGTAGTTTTGTTTTTGTCTTTTAATTTTTAAATGTTGATTGATAGGAATCAAATAAGTGCTCAATTTAAAGTTTATGAATTGAATGTATAAATTAGATCAAAGAATGGAATGGTTTAATTAATATAATTGTCGTTAAAACCTATTACGGTATAAATAATAATGATTATCGATACGCATAAATTATTGGGTTCGCTATTTTATCAAGCGGCAAGTAAAGAACAGTTGTTAACCATTGTCGAAGCATTGGTCGAGAGTGAAGTACTATCAGAAGCGTGCTTGCTAGCACTTCAAAATGAACAAGAAGATGCGCTAGTTACAGAGTTTAGCCGCCTTTTTGAAGGCGTTGGAGACATGCCTGCGCCACCTTGGGGTTCTGTTTACCTAGATAAAGACCGCGTCGTGTTCGGCGCATCGACTGTAGAATATCGCAAATTCTTGGAATTGAATCAGATAGAGTTAGACACGGGGTTAAGAGAGCCAGAAGATCAATTTGGTTTAATGCTATTCGCCCATGCGTATTTGTTAGAAAAGAATAATATTGATTCAGCGCGTGAATTGTTGACTTCCCATTTATTGACTTGGTCTCCTGTTTATTTAGAGAAATTAAATACAGCATCAGATTTATCATTTTATAAGAAGCTATCAAGCGATGTAATAAATTGGCTTAATCAATTAACATCTGAATATAATTTAAACGTAGCCACTAAAAAGTTATATATCGACTAATGCCTGAGCAAATAAATTCAAATAGGCGTGGTTTCTTAACTCGACTCTCTAAGCCGGTTAAAGCTGCGGCAAGTTATGAAGAGAAATCACAGCGCGTGCATGCAAGGCCGCCAAGAGCGGTTGATGAGGTGCTGTTTGAGCGTCTTTGCGATGGTTGTGGTTTGTGCGAGCAAGCGTGTCCAAATAGCGTCATTGAGATGCTAGAGGGCAGTGCGCTACTGAATTTGGATTACAACAGTTGTTCGCTGTGTGATAAGTGCAGTGAAGTGTGCCTGACTGGCGCACTTCATCCAACGGTCACGCCTTATATCGACCTTAAGCCTAGCTTTGCGGATAGCTGTAACAACTACATGCAAATGGATTGTAATGCGTGCCAAACCGCTTGTTCAGTAAGTGCAATTCAAATCGAAGTAGGGGAGTTGCCTACCTTAGACAAAGACAAGTGTAATGGTTGCGGAGAGTGCCGAAGCGCTTGTTACATTGGTTCAGTGACTCTGAACCTGACTCAACAGTAAACATCCGGTTTTGCTTGGTGGGAACCAACAAGAAGGCTTTGAGTGATAGGAGAGTCGTCTCAGAGGCCTAAAGGTATGAATAGAAAAAGGGTCCGCATTCCAAGAGGAAGCGGACCCTTTTTACAATACTTATCATCTTTGAAGAAGCGTTGCTTTAAACCTAAAGCGTTTCAAAAATAAAGCGTTTGAACTT
This sequence comes from Vibrio sp. 14N.309.X.WAT.E.F5, assembly GCF_030397615.1. Taxonomy (NCBI): domain Bacteria; kingdom Pseudomonadati; phylum Pseudomonadota; class Gammaproteobacteria; order Vibrionales; family Vibrionaceae; genus Vibrio; species Vibrio sp. 14N.309.X.WAT.E.F5. The sequence continues at coordinate 15,101 of NZ_JAPNXR010000018.1, forward strand.
ACGTGACTCTATCTCAAGCGAAACCAAACAGAATAAAACTAAGCAAATCGAACTTTAGCGAAATAGCTTAGGCGCGCTTCTGTTTACTTCTGTGAGTTACGTTACTCAGCGACAAATCAGTTTTTGCTTTGCAGATGCATGGCAAAATTTCATCGCCTTGTGTGTAAGCCATAGCAAAACCAACGTACTCAACTTCACCCGAATCCAACGTGCAACGACAAGCGCCACAGTGCCCATCTCGGCAGTTGTATTCTGGTTCTAAGCCCGCCTGCTCCATTGTTTCCAATAGAGTATTCGACGGTTTAGATTCAATCGAAGTCAGCTTGTTGATTTTGATTGTTGGCATTACAGCTCAAATCCTTCAAAGTCGTCAGCTTTTACTTCGTTGTCGATTTGACCAACTAGGTAAGAACTGATTTCAGCTTCTTGTGGAGCAACTTGTACGTTATCTGAAGATAACCATGCGTTGATCCATGGGATTGGGTTCGACGTTGCTTCTGGGTAAGCCGTACCTAGACCAACAGCCTGCATACGGATGTTGGTAATGTACTCAACGTATTGGCAAAGAATGTCTTTGTTTAGACCAATCATAGAGCCATCTTTGAATAGGTATTCTGCCCATTCTTTTTCTTGCTCTGCTGCTTCTTTGAATAGGTCGAAACATTCTTGCTTACACTCTTCAGCGATCTGCATGAATTCGAAGTCATCTTGGCCATTACGCAGCAAATTGATCATGTGCTGTGTACCAGTAAGGTGAAGTGCTTCATCACGAGCGATTAGCTTGATGATCTTCGCGTTACCTTCCATTAGCTCACGCTCAGCGAATGCGAATGAACATGCAAAACTCACGTAGAAACGAATCGCTTCTAGTGCGTTTACAGACATTAGACATACGTAAAGTTTCTTCTTCAGGTCGTGAAGTGAAATCTTAACGTCTTCGCCGTTGATGTTGTGGTTACCTTCGCCGTAGCGGTGGTAGTCAGCCGTCAGCTTGATTAGGTCGTCGTAGTAAAACGCGATGTCTTTCGCACGTTTCAGGATTTCTTCGTTTTCAACGATATCGTCAAATACTACACCTGGATCATTCACGATGTTACGGATGATGTGCGTGTATGAACGAGAGTGAATCGTTTCAGAGAATGACCATGTCTCAATCCAAGTTTCAACTTCTGGCAGTGATACCAAAGGAAGTAGGGCAACGTTAGGGCTGCGGCCTTGGATTGAATCTAGAAGTGTTTGGTACTTCAGGTTAGAGATGAAGATGTGCTTTTCATGCTCAGGAAGCTTGTTGTAGTCGATACGGTCGCTAGACACGTCTACTTCTTCTGGACGCCAGAAGAAAGAAAGCTGCTTTTCGATCAATTTTTCGAAGATTTCGAATTTCTGTTGGTCGTAACGTGCAACGTTTACCGACTGACCTAAGAACATTGGTTCTTTTAGTTGGTCGTTTTTTTGTTGAGAAAAAGTACTGTAAGCCATAAATGCCTCAAATCCTTTAAGGACCCGTAATAAAACGAACCCTGTTAATGCTTTAAACCCAGAGAAGATAACTTCTCTGGGGTCTTAATGTTTATTGCGGTTTAGATCTTACAACCGCCGCCTTCACAATCTTCTTCCGGCACTTGAACTGCATCGCCTTGGTCGTCTTTAGCACCATCACGAGTGTTATGGTAGTAAAGCGTCTTAACACCGTACTTGTACGCTGTTAGCAAGTCTTTAAGCAGTTGCTTCATTGGTACCTTACCGCTGTCGTAAACACTTGGATCATAGTTAGTGTTTGCAGAGATAGCTTGGTCAACGAATTTTTGCATGATACCCACTAAGTGCAGGTAACCATCGTTAGTACCAATGTTCCAAAGTAGCTCGTAGTTGTCTTTAAGATTTAGGAAATCAGGAACTACTTGCTTCAGGATGCCATCTTTCGACGCTTTAACTGATACATAACCACGTGGTGGCTCGATACCATTAGTCGCGTTCGAGATTTGAGACGAAGTCTCAGAAGGCATAAGCGCTGTCAGTGTAGAGTTACGTAGGCCGTGCTCCATGATCTCTTCACGTAGCGTGTCCCAATCGTAGTGCAGTGGCTCTTCACATACTAAGTCGATATCTTTTTTGTAAGTATCGATTGGCAGTAGGCCTTTCGCGTAGTTGGTTTCATGGAAAGATGGGCAACGGCCTTGCTCTTTCGCTAGGTCAACAGACGCTTTTAGCAAGTGGTATTGAATTGCTTCAAAAGTACGGTGAGTCAGGCCATTTGCGCTGCCATCAGAGTACTTAACACCATTCTTCGCCAGGTAGTATGCGTAGTTGATTACACCCACACCTAGAGTACGACGGTTCATTGTCGACTTACGTGCTGCTGGAAGCGGGTAGTCTTGGTAATCAAGTAGTGCATCTAGAGCACGAACAACCAGTTCAGAAAGTTCAGCCAGATCGTCTAGCTCGTTGATTGCGCCTAGGTTAAACGCTGAAAGCGTACATAGTGCAATCTCACCTTCGTCATCTTCTACGTTAGAAAGCGGCTTAGTTGGTAGCGCGATTTCTAGACATAGGTTCGATTGACGAACAGGTGCTACTTCAGAATCAAACGGGCTGTGTGTATTACAGTGGTCGACGTTCTGAATGTAGATACGACCAGTCGAAGCACGCTCTTGCATCAGCAGAGAGAATAGCTCAACGGCTTTAACCGTTTCACGCTTCACTGAAGGATCGTTTTCGTACTTAACGTAAAGTGCTTCAAAACGCTCTTGGTTTTCGAAGAACGCGTCGTAAAGGCCAGGTACGTCAGAAGGTGAGAACAGGCTGATGTTGCCACCTTGAACAAGACGAGAGTACATAAGCTTGTTCAGCTGTACGCCGTAGTCCATGTGACGAACACGGTTCTCTTCAACGCCGCGGTTGTTTTTCAGTACTAATAGAGACTGAACTTCACCGTGCCATAGTGGGTAGAACACGGTTGCTGCGCCGCCACGAACACCACCTTGAGAACAACATTTTACTGCTGTTTGGAAGTATTTGTAGAAAGGGATACAGCCCGTGTGGAACGCTTCACCATTGCGGATTTCTGAACCAAGCGCACGGATACGACCTGCGTTGATACCAATACCAGCACGTTGAGACACGTAACGAACAATAGAGCTTGCTGTTGCGTTGATAGAATCAAGGCTGTCACCACACTCAATCAGTACACATGAACTGAATTGACGAGTAGGCGTACGTACACCAGACATAATTGGTGTAGGTAGAGAAATCTTAAACGTAGACGAGGCGTCGTAAAAACGTTTGATGTAATCCAGACGAGTTGATTTCGGGTATTTACCGAATAAACACGCAGCAACTAGGATGTAAAGGAACTGAGCACTCTCGTAGATTTCTTTTGTTACACGGTTCTGCACGAAGTATTTACCTTCAAGCTGCTTAACCGCCGCGTAAGAAAAGTTTAAGTCACGCTTGTGGTCGATGTACGCGTCAAGCTCTTCGAATTCAGCTTTCGTGTAGTCTTCCATAAGGTGGCTATCGTATTTACCCATATCAACCAGTTTTGCAACGTGGTCATAAAGAGCAGGCGGCTCGTATTCACCGTACGCTTTTTTACGTAGGTGGAACACTGACAGACGTGCTGCTAGATATTGGTAATCAGGAGTCTCTTCAGAGATTAAATCCGCTGCTGACTTGATGATTGTCTCATGAATGTCAGTCGTGGTAATGCCATCGTAAAACTGAATGTGAGCTTTCAATTCTACTTGTGATACAGAAACATTGTGCAAGCCTTCAGCTGCCCATGTGATCACTCGATGGATTTTCTCTAAATCGATCGTTTCTTTGCGCCCGTTACGCTTGGTAACAGTAAGTTGTTGGTTCATTCTGCTTAATTTCCCTAACAAAACTGAACAAGGCCGTGTTTTTGTGTATTTCTGTGTAATTTTTGTAAATTACGTTTCGGCTTTGTGATCTTGGTCTACCCATACATTGTAGTTCAAACACAACATATGGGGGTCATTTGTTTGTTGGGTTACAAGATAGTGCTACAACTGATATTTTTCAAGGTAAAGAAATTGGGTTGCTTGTGGATAAGTGGTGGATTAAAAAAAACTGTAAGTGACCACTAACTGATGAGGTTAGATGTGACTTGATTGTATAAAAGCCGCCTTTTAAGGATGCTTTATTTTTGCACTCCCATAAAAAAAAATCCCTTGATCTTTGGGCAAAATGGGCGATGGATTTTAGGTGATTAAATTTAAATCGAGGTGGTCAAAATGGAAGCTGGCGCACGAAATTTAGACTGAAAAAAGTCGCAATCTTATGTTAATTGCAACTCTTTTCATGGGGCTTTTTTATAAAAGATTTTACGGTAGAGATACGAATAGTTATTGGGCGAAATTTTGAGTGTGGACGATGTAATTCACATCGACATTCGACCCTAAACGATACGTATCTGTTAGTGGGTTGTAATGCAGCCCAGTAATGCCTAATTCTTGCAGAGGTGTATTGTCGATCATCTTGATGAGTTCAGCAGGTCGAATGAACTTTTCGTGGTCGTGAGTACCTTCTGGCACAATCTTAAGTAGCTTCTCTGCTCCAACAATAGCGAACAGGTAAGACTTAAAGTTACGGTTCAATGTCGAGAAGAACACATGGCCGCCCGGTTTAACCAACTTTGAACAAGCCGAGATAACCGATTGTGGGTCTGGTACGTGCTCAAGCATTTCCATGCACGTCACCACATCGTAAGTTTGTGGGTTTTGCTCAGCATGGTCTTCAATGGTGCTTTGGATGTAATCGAGCTTGGTGCCGGTTTCTAATGCGTGCAGACGAGCGACTTCTAGCGGTTCTTTACCCATGTCCAGGCCAGTAATTACCGCACCCTCTACGGCCATGCTCTCAGCCAAAATACCGCCACCGCAGCCAACATCGAGGACTTTCTTGCCAAATAGGCCTTCGGTTTTCTCTAGCACGTAATTTAAACGCAGCGGATTGATTTGATGTAGTGGCTTAAACTCGCCTTCTAGATCCCACCAGCGCGACGCCATGTCTTCGAATTTTTTGATTTCTGCTGGGTCTACGTTCTGTGATTTAGTCATAATCGGCATTTCCAAGTTAAATAATGCATCCATGAAATTGCAGGCATTATAACTTGCCTTTTCCTGCTGACCAGAAGATCTACAATTTTGCTAGTTTATTGGATGTAAAGTGACCATGTTTCAGCAAGATATGACGCTGAGGTGCAATTTCTCATCAATAGATTGGCTACAAAGGTCACAAGATGGTAAAAGGAGAGGGAAAGTGATGCCTCCGTAGGTAAATTTGTGTTATATTTTTCGGTCTTATACGTATTCAAAAATACGATCTGACTATAGAGGGAAAATGGCTCTATGAGCGATCTAGCGAAAGAGATCACGCCCGTAAATATTGAAGATGAGCTTAGAGGTTCATACCTAGACTACGCGATGTCCGTCATCGTTGGTCGTGCTCTTCCAGATGTGCGTGATGGCCTAAAACCAGTACACCGCCGCGTTTTGTTCGCGATGAATGTACTTGGTAATGATTGGAACAAAGCATATAAAAAGTCTGCTCGTGTAGTAGGCGATGTAATCGGTAAATATCACCCACATGGTGATAGCGCAGTGTACGATACTATCGTACGTATGGCTCAGCCGTTCTCGCTACGCTACATGCTAGTTGATGGCCAAGGTAACTTTGGTTCTATCGATGGCGACTCAGCAGCTGCAATGCGTTATACGGAAGTCCGTATGGCGAAAATTGCGCACGAGCTTTTGGCTGACCTTGACAAAGAAACTGTGGACTATGTACCTAACTATGATGGTACAGAGCAAATTCCAGCGGTTCTGCCGACAAAAATTCCTAACCTATTGGTAAACGGTGCTTCTGGTATCGCGGTAGGTATGGCTACCAACATTCCACCTCATAACCTAGGTGAAGTCGTTGATGGCTGTTTAGCATTTATCAATAATGAAGATATCACTATTGATGAGCTAATGGACTACATCCCTGGTCCTGATTTCCCGACAGCAGCACTGATTAGTGGTCGTAAAGGCATCGTAGATGCTTATAAGACAGGTCGTGGTAAAGTTTACATGCGCTCGCGCGCGAACATTGAAATGGAAAAGAACGGTAAAGAAACAATTATCGTTACTGAAATTCCATATCAAGTGAACAAAGCTCGTCTGATCGAGAAGATTGCAGAACTTGTAAAAGATAAGAAAGTTGAAGGCATTAGCGCTCTACGTGACGAATCTGATAAAGATGGTATGCGTATTGTTATTGAATGTAAGCGTGACGCTGTCGGTGAAGTTGTACTAAACAACCTTTACTCACAAACTCAACTGCAAACAACTTTCGGCATCAACATGGTTGCTCTGAACAACGGACAACCACAACTTTTCAACATTAAAGATATGTTGAAGTGTTTTGTTGATCACCGTCGTGAAGTTGTGACACGTCGTACTATCTTCGAATTGAAGAAAGCGCGTGATCGTGCACATATTTTGGAAGCTCTATCTTTAGCGCTTGCAAACATTGATGAAATCATTGAACTGATCCGAAACGCACCGACACCGGCTGAAGCGAAAGCAGGTCTTGTTGCTCGTGGTTGGGAACTGGGCAATGTTGCTGCAATGCTTGAACGTGCTGGTACTGATGCAGCTCGTCCTGATTGGCTTGAAGATCAATACGGTATCCGTGATGGTCAATACTTCCTAACGGAAACTCAAGCACAAGCTATTCTAGAACTTCGCTTACACCGTTTAACCGGTCTTGAGCACGAGAAGATTCTAGACGAGTACAAAGCACTTCTAGAAGAAATCGCTGAGCTAATGCATATTCTTGCAAGCACTGAGCGTTTGATGGAAGTGATCCGTGAAGAGTTAGAAACAGTACGTGATATCTATGGCGATGAACGTCGTACAGAAATCACAGCAGCGGTTCATGACATCGACATGGAAGAGCTAATCGCTCAAGAAGACGTTGTAGTAACGCTTTCTAACGCAGGTTACGTTAAGTACCAAATCCTAAGCGACTACGAAGCTCAGCGTCGTGGTGGTAAAGGTAAGAGTGCAACTAAGATGAAAGATGAGGATTACATTGAGCGTCTGCTTGTTGCTAATACTCACGATAACATCTTATGTTTCTCTACTCGTGGTAAAACGTACCGCCTGAAAGTTTACCAACTGCCTCAAGCAAGCCGTACCGCTCGTGGTAAGCCTATCGTTAACATTCTTCCTCTAGAAGAAGGTGAGCGTATTACGGCTATCCTGCCTGTTTCTGAATTCTCAAACGAGAAATTCATCTTCATGGCAACAGGCGACGGTACCGTTAAGAAGACATCACTGGATCAATTCGCAAACGTACGTGCTAACGGCCTAATCGCAGTTAACCTACGTGACGATGATTCACTGATTGGCGTTGATATTACTGACGGTAATAGCGACATCATGCTGTTCTCGAAGTCGGGCAAAGTTGTTCGCTTTAACGAGGACAAAGTACGCCCAATGGGTCGTACTGCCTCTGGTGTTCGTGGTATGAAGCTTCCAGAAGACGATCAAGTGGTTTCACTGATTGTTCCTTCAAACGAAGGCGATATCCTAACTGTGACTCAAAACGGTTACGGTAAGCGTACTGAGCTGGCTGAATACCCAACGAAAGGCCGGGCAACGCAAGGTGTAGTATCTATCAAAGTCTCTGATCGTAATGGCCCAGTAGTTGGTGCTGTTCAGGTTGAAGAAGGCGATGAAATGATGATGATCACCGACGCAGGTACACTAGTACGTACTCGCGTAGCGGAAGTAAGCCAAGTTGGTCGTAACACTCAAGGTGTAACACTGATTCGTACTGCTGAAGACGAGAATGTTGTAGGTCTACAACGTATCGACGAAGTAGAAGAAGCGGAGATTGTTGAAGGCGAAGAAACTGAAGAAGCAAATGCTGACGCAGTAAACGCTGAAACGGCTGTTGTTTCTGAATCAAGTGAAGAGCAAGCATCTGATGCTTCTGACTCTGAAAGTGATAGCGAGCAAGACACTGAGTAATCTCGATTACGTTAAGTAATTAAGCTTACCAATGAAAAAACCGAGCCTAAGTGCTCGGTTTTTTATTGCCTGTCATTTCACTTTTCTTCTCTTCTCATTTGGCTTATGGCTTATGGCTTATGGCTTATGGCTTATGGCTTAGGTCTGAGCACCAACCTTACCCCGTCGCTTTTATGCAAAAGTTTGAGCACTAAATCTCGAACGCTAAACTTTGATCAATAACGAGGCAGTACGAAAACGATAGAGTAGAGGTAGATCTAAATAAAAGGGATGTGGAATGGATATCTGGTTGTTGGTTGCGTTGGTACTAATGAGTCTGTTTTTGATTGTGGTCGTTATTGCCGCGAGCAACAATGGCAGCCATCTAAAAGGCAATGTGGTGATTTCTCTTACTGCAGTGGCTTTGAGCGTGCTGGTTTGGTCTCAACTGAAACAAGAGTTACCTCAACTTCCTTTGGATGATAGCAATAACTACACGGCAACAGATTTCGAAGATGAGCTTCAACAAAGCCTCAAGCAAGACCCGAATCAATCCGACTTGTGGTTTAAGCTTGGTGGTGTATACATGCAGAAAGGGGAGTTTGATGCGGCATTCACTTGCTACGATTATGCGATTCGCTTAGATCCTCAAGCGCCTTCTGGCCTCTATGCTGCCAAAGCAACCGCACTTTATTATCTTAGCTCTCAAGCGATGAGTGATGATGTTAATGCGTTGTTGGAGCACTCCATGCAGCTTGATCCCAATGATCGTACGGCATTGATGTTGATTGCGACAGATCACTTCATCAGCATGCGCTATCAACAAGCGATCGACGCGTGGACTCAAATCTTAGATTCCAATCAGAAGGGCATTGATCGTGTCTCTATTATCCATTCGATCAACCAAGCCAAACAGATGATCCGTTAAGCTTGGCTAATTGCTAAAGAGGCGGCCTTACTTAAGCTCTCATCTCTAAGACTATTGGTTTTCCTGCATTTCGATTAAGCCACCAGCATTGTGGATTTGAGTAAACCCTTGAGCACGCAAGAATTGATAAGCTTGCCCTGAACGATTGCCACTGCGGCAATACAATACGATGGGTTGGTCTTTATCTATCTTAGCAAAGTGAGTAGCCACTTCAGAAAGAGGGTAGTTGATGGCGTTGTCTAGATGCCCTTGTTCGAACTCTGCAGGTGTTCTGACATCAACCACTAACGCGCCTTTCTCTATTAATTCCCACCCAGTCTCAGCACGCTCAGATGCGTGAACGCTTGAACTGAGTAGTGCAATACATAATGCCGAAAGCGAAAGTAAGGTTTTCATTGTTTATTCCTTGAATTGGCGAGCGGATCGGGGATGCGATATTGATGTGTATTTCCCAAAACCTAAAAAACCAGCCACACAACAATAGTGTGACTGGTTTTTACTTAATGGTCTAATTGAAGAAACTAGTATTCGTAGTTGGCTTCACGCTTTTCAGCTTGCTCTTCCCATTTAGGAACAACCGTGTCTAAGAAGTGTTGTTTCTCAGCGTTCATCTTATCCATGTCCATTCCAAGCGCTTTTTGAGCCGCTTCTTTTGTCGAGATATCTGGAATCTCGATTGGATCGGTGATGCCTTTCTTCGCCAGTAGACGAACAATCTTAGTACGAGCATCCGCGGCGCGGTCAACGGCAGTACCTAGCACTTCTAGAGCGATTTCAGGTGCGTGCATGTGAATACCGTGAGACGCGATAGCGTAGTCCCAACGCCATTGAGCGTGACGGATATCCAGTAGGATAGGTTCCATCTCTTGCTCTGTCGCACCCGCTTCCCATGCCGCGCCTGCTTCAAAGTGAGCAGCAACGATTTGTTTCTCAGCAGTCAGCTTCATGTTCAGTACTTGCGCTTTACGGCTTGAAACGATGTTACGCATAGTTTCTTTCGATTGAGTGTGACAGTTTGCACACGTATCTTCGAAGCGGTCGAATGGGTTCCCCACTTTATGGTCGGTATAAACGGTGCCATCTTCTTTGGTCACTTTCGGCATATGACAGTCAGCACAAACGACTTTGTTCTTACCGTGGATGCCTTCGCGCCATGTTTCGAAACCTGGGTGCTGTGCTTTCAGCATGGGTGCTTTCGATACTTTATGCGTCCAATCTTTAAAGTTGATTGCATCATAGTAACGTTCCATGTCGCCAACGGTTGTACCTTGGTCCCAAGGGAATTTCACGCCTTTGGTTGGCCCTGTGAAGTAGTATTCCACGTGGCACTGAGCACAAACAGAAGCTTGTTGGTCTAAACGACTTTGCTCATCAAACTTTTTACCAATCGTTTCAAATGCTCGTTCAACGTAAGGACGAGTTACCTTCAGTGCTGGCTCACCATTCTTAAAGCCTTCGCTTTGGGTGTCGTGACAGTCTGAACAGCCAATAGGGTTAATGATCTCGTTGCCAAGACGCGCCCATTTACCTTCAAAGTAACCATCTTCACCACGCTCTTCGATAACACGAGCGACATCTGGGCTCTTACAACTCCAACACGCCATTGGCATTGGGCCAGAGCTTTCGTCCGTTGGACCGCCAGTACGAAGTGTTTGTCTTACATCGTCAATGGCATAAAAGTGGCCGCGTGCTTTGTTGTAATCTTTTGCGAAGCCGTAGCCAGCCCACATGATGACCATGTTTGGATCTTCTTTTAGTGCGTCTTCAATAACTTCGCTTTCTGAAGTCTGTCTCCATGAATGATATTGATCTGGGTGGTTTTGCTCGAACTGGTCGTTACGAGGGTCGCCAATTTCTTTTTGTTCAGACGCAGCAAAACTGGTCGCGCTTGCTAGTGATGCGCTAACCATTAATAGTGCTGTGACCGAATTACGTATCCAATGCTTTTTCACAGTGATATCTCCAATATACTGATTCTTATACCAAGCGTTGTGAGTTTGCTATTCAAATTAAGAACTGGAGAATTCCTGTTTATATTAATTCATAAACAAACACATTTTGTTACGTGTTGGATATAGCTTGTCTTAGATCAATTAACGGTAGTGACTTCAATCACGTTGAAGTTTATATACCCCTAAAGAGGTATTGGTAGTTAGTGGAATTAAAATTCAATTGAGAATTATTATCATATATAACAATCAATTACCTAGATTGACCATGATATAAATAGGGTGATTGCGTTCACAGATTAACCCATCCAAATTTCGTATTACCTAATTAGAGGTATATTCTAACTATAGAAAGCGTTGTGGCTTATCCAAAATAAGAATTGATATCATTTAAGCGGTAATAATATCGTTTAAGGGTACTTTTGTTTAACCGGAATATTATTTAGTTGAGAGTTAAATAATGCCGGTATAAGGAAAGGATAAAATGGGCAATATTAAATTGGCCATAGTCATAATGCTTAAATCCCTTCTAGCATTCTGCCTCTATGGTTATTCCATTCATGCTGTTGCTGAGCCTGCTGTTACGCCAGTAGGAGAATCAACAAGACATGAAGTCGAATTAATCCGCGACAAAGACTACAAGTGTGTTCAATGCCATAAAGATTCAAAAGAAACGGTATTGGGTTCACATGGTGAAAGTGCACACGCTTTACTTGGCCGTGAAGTAAATTGTACCGATTGTCATAGTTCAATTAGCCCCGATCACCGAGAAGGTGCACCTGAAGTGGTGAAGTATCGCGCGGCTCAATCACAACCAGGAACCGAAAAGGTTTTCCTCGATCCTAGCTTAATTTTAGATGCCAATAGCCAATGTATCGATTGTCACAAACCTGATGATCTGCGTGAAGCTAGCTGGACCCACGATGTTCACGCGCAAAACTTAACGTGTTCAAACTGCCATGATGTTCATGCGACTGAAGCAAAGGTGTTGGGCTTAGATAAAAAGCAAACCATTAAGCTGTGTGTGGATTGCCATTCAGACTTCAACCAGAAGAAAGAAGGGGAGTAATCTATGATCTGCTCAAGAAGAAACTTTTTAGCAGGCGCTGGTGCCGTTATTTTTACCACGGGTGTAGCGGGAACGGCGGCGGTGACAAGTCGTAAAACGTTGGCCAATGTTCAAGAAGATGGTGCTAAACGTTATGGAATGATTCATGACGAAACCGCGTGTATTGGTTGTACTGCTTGTACAGAAGCATGTCGTGAAGTGAATAAAGTACCTGAAGGCGTGTCGCGCTTAGAAATTATTAAGAGCGAACCCCAAGGCGAATATCCAAATGTTGATTACCGTTTTACTCGTAACTCTTGCCAACATTGTGATAACGCACCCTGTGTCATGGTTTGCCCAACAGGTGCAGCCTACAAAGATGAAAAAACGGGCATTGTTGATGTCCACAAAGAGAAGTGTGTCGGTTGTGGTTACTGTTTGTTAGCGTGTCCATATCAAGTGCGCTTTTTCCATCCAGAGAACAAGTCAGCCGATAAATGTAACTTCTGTCGTGATACCAATCTAGCACAAGGGAAGTTGCCTGCTTGTGTCGAATCTTGCCCAACCAAAGCGCTGACATTCGGCGATTTGAATGACCCTAAGAGTGAGATAAACCAAGTACTTCAATCCGAGGTGGTTTACAGAGATAAAGCCTATCTAGGCACTCAACCAAAACTCTATAAAGTGCCACACCAAAAAGGGGAGATTTGATTATGAGTGCATGGGACGCAGCTTTTCAGTCTGGTACCGTGGTATGGGACTGGATTATAGCAATCTATCTATTTCTCGCGGGGATGTCGGCGGGTGCCGTAATGATCTCCATTTACCTTAAGCGCAAGGTTATTGAAGGCGATCCTGCTCATAATGGTGTGTTAAAGGCTACGGCTTTTCTTGCGCCATTTGGAATCATCTCAGGCTTGCTGATCTTGGTTTTCCACCTGACAAAACCACTGTCATTTTGGAAGATCATGATCTTCTATAATCCTACGTCTGTGATGTCGATGGGTGTGATCTTATTCCAAGTGTATATGGTGATCTTGTTTCTTTGGATCGGCATTATATTTAGAGATCAAATTGTCGTGTTCTTGAATGACCAAACATGGTTAAAAGGACGACTCGACTTTGTCGGGAACTGGATTGGCAAATTAGAAGTGTTTGAGAATGCTCTGGAAATATTCTTAGCTGTTCTTGCTCTGATGCTTGCCGCTTATACCGGATTCTTGCTGTCAGCTTTAAATACCTTTCCACTATTGAATAACCCAGTACTGCCGATTTTGTTCTTGTTCTCGAGTTTATCTTCGGGCGCGGCGGCGTGTATTTTATTTGGTGTGTTGGTCTTTAAAGAATCACCTCATAGCCCGAGTATTTCATGGATCCACGGATTTGAACGCCCGGTAGTGATGTTTGAGTTGTTTGTTCTTATCACTTTCTTTACTGGGCTTATCTTCGCTGGTGGTCAAAGTGAACAAGCAGTATGGAACGCAATTGGCAGTGGTTTCTGGGCGAGTTGGTTCTGGTATGGCGTCATCGGTGTTGGTATGGTTTTACCGTTGTTGCTGAATGCAGTGACACCAGCCTCAATCCGCCATAGCTCGGTGTATATTTTCTCCGTGACTTCGCTAAGCCTTATGGGCGTATTAATGCTGCGAACTTTTGTCCTTTATGCAGGGCAGTTAACGATAGCTTAATTTCGCGCAAGTTTATTAGTGAGCAGATGTTGGATACTAGACATCTGCTTATTAATGAACATGCTTTTAGTAAACATGAGATGCGTGTTCAGATCGGCTCTGCTCTAGCGGAGCCTTATTGAGGTGATATGGTCGGTTCTTTGGGGCTGTTTAGTTTAGTGTTGGTTGCTGTACTCAGTAGCATTATTGGTGTGCATTCGTTTTATCAAATGCTAAACAAACGGACGCAAAATATAAGTTTAATCCGCAGTTTCTCTCTTTCAAGTGCATTGTTTTCTCTCACTTCTGTCGCATTGCTTGGCTACGCCTTTGTCAGTGATGACTTCTCTATTCTCTATGTCGCTGAACATTCAAATACTCAATTACCCTCATTTTTTAAGCTAGCAGCCGTATGGGCAGGCCATGAAGGTTCCTTGTTATTTTGGGTACTGACGATCAGCGTCTGGTCTGGCGTGATTGCCTTACAAAAACACTATTCGAATGAATACCAAAGCCGTGTGTTGTGGGTAATGAATCTACTGCTTGCGATATTTGCTTGGTTCACCTTATTCGCGTCAAACCCATTTGAAATGAATTCGATCTTGCCGCTAGAAGGGCGTGACCTTAACCCAATGTTGCAAGATGTCGGCCTGATCTTTCACCCTCCATTACTTTACCTTGGCTATGTCGGCTTTTCTGTGGTGCTGGCATTTGCAGTTGCCGCTTTGCTGGTTGATCCTATTGAGTTTGATTGGGTTGCCCATTGTCGCAGTTGGTGTCTAGTCGCTTGGATCTTTTTAACTGCAGGGATCATTCTTGGCTCTTGGTGGGCGTATTACGAATTAGGCTGGGGCGGCTGGTGGTTCTGGGATCCTGTTGAAAATGCCAGTTTGTTGCCGTGGCTCACTTCGACAGCCTTGCTGCACTGTTTAGGTGTTGCCAAGGGTAAACAACAGCTTCTGAAGTGGTCTCTAAGCCTTGCTTTCATTACATTTTGTTTGAGTATCTTAGGCACCTTTATTGTTCGTTCTGGTGTACTCACATCGGTACACGCTTTCGCTGTCGACCCGACCAAAGGTATCGCACTACTACTTATATTGATGTTGGTGCTAGTGAGCTCTTTCTCTCTTCTTATCATCAGAGGGGAGTCTTTTGAATCTAACCCAATTACTAGCTTCGCCAGTAAGAGCTTTTTAAGCCTAGTTGCGGTGCTCATTTTTGTATTAGCGACCGCTGTTGTGGTGTTTGGTACATTTTATCCAATGGTCTTTGAACTGCTTGGATTAGGTAACATATCGGTCGGTGCGCCATACTTTAATCTGTTGATTGCACCTTTGGCTTTGCTCGCACTTGGCGTGGTTGGCTTAGCCCCATTGCTCAGCATCAAACCTCAAGCAACCAAAGGTGTTATTTCATTGTTAGCTTTGGTGTCGTTGGCATTGGGTTACGTTTGTTATTCATGGCAAGTGGAACAAGTCCAACGACAAGTGATGGCTCTGATGACATGGTCACTCGCATTTTGGGTTTTGCTCACTCATGTTTATGGCTTAGCCGTAACGCGCAGTTCCAAGTTCCAACGAAAAGTCTGGGTGATGACCTTTGCCCATGTTGGTGTTGCAGTCTTGGCTGTAGGCGCTGCAATGAACAGTTACCACTCGTTTGAGCGCAGTTATAAATTAAGCCCAGATGAACAAGTGGAGTTTATGGACTGGACGCTTGCTCATGAAGATACAGAGCTTTATGTCGCCTCAAATTTTACCGCTGAAAAGGCGATACTTAAGCTAGATACTGGCGAGCAAAATTTTTCCATTACACCTGAAAGAAGACATTACCAAGTTCGAGTGATGAACATGAGCGAGCCCGCAATGAAATGGTTTTGGCATGGCGATGTGTATATCACCATGGGTGAGAAAGTTGACGCTACCGCTTATGCATTTCGAGTTCAGTACAAAGCGTATGCTCGTTGGATATGGTTTGGTGGGTTGTTCTCAATTCTAGGTGCTGTGCTTTCACTGACCAATCGTAAAAAGAAAACCGTTAAGGCTGCCCAGTATGCATACCAGCGTTCGTAATAAACTCATTGCTCTATTTTCAGTGGCTGTTGCTTTGGTCGTTGCATTTTCATATGCGCTCGACAGTAAGCAACAAACGACCAGTGTTTCAGAGCAAAAAAGGGCCTTCCCTGAATTTACGGCAGCAAAGCTCGTTACTGATGAGTCATTCGATTCTGAAGCATTAAGCTCTGAAATATTAAGCTATGAAACGGCTAAGCTTACGCTTGCTGATATTACTCAACATCCTTACCAACTGGTCAATGTATGGGCTTCATGGTGCGGAATATGTAAAACCGAGCATGCTTTTTTACTCGAACTACAAAAGGAAGGTATTCCAATTGTTGGTCTCAATTATCGAGATAACCCCGGTGCTGCGCTTAATGTATTGTCCAACGACGGCAACCCATACTCAACTGTGATCAGCGATCCTCAAGGGAAGTTGGCGTTAGAACTCGGTGTAATCGGTACTCCTGAGACGTATTTAGTCGATGCTGAAGGCCAAATAGTTAAGAAGTTACTAGGCGTGATTAATGAATCGGTTTGGCGCAAAGAACTCGCTCACTATTTTAAAGGTACAAATGGATGATGAAGTTCCTGCTCAACATAGTGCTCATACTTAGCGCTGCTATTGTCGTCAACTTCCCTGTATTAGCTGAAGATTTGTTTACGGCGGGTGATAAAGATACAAGCATTCAGGTAGAGTTATTTGAGTTTGAAAGCCCTAATCAACAACAGCGTGCTATTAGTTTGGCAAAATCGCTGCGCTGCCCACAATGTCAGAATCAAAATCTGATTGAATCGAACTCTCCAATAGCAAAAGACTTGCGTCTTGTTGTATTTAATATGGTGAAAGCAGGGAAGAGTAATAACGAAATCACTCAATACATGACGGAAAGGTTTGGTGAATTTGTGCTCTACAAGCCCGCAATGAGTGCTTCAACGTTATTACTTTGGCTCTTACCGGTCGTTCTTTTTCTCTTATTTATATATTTATCAGTAAAAAGTGTTAGAAAGAGCTCATAAAAATTACGTATTACTGTTTACCAATTAACCTGTATTTTGTAACATTAAGAGATTATAAAGGCTGAGCACTGTTATATAAGGATGTATTTGTGGATAACCTAATCTCAAATTTGAAAAAAGAATTCCATACCCATGTCCAATCGGACAAGTGGGGAGAAAAATACAGTGCCAAGTCGAGTATTTCTACGCTCACACAAGAAGAACTGACAGAGTTGGAGAATGCTTGGGTTCAACTCGTCATTTGGAAGCAAACTCAAGTAAGTTGATCGTTCTGTAAAAAGTAGAGCCTCAGCCGCAACTGATTAATTTATAACCCCATGTTGGTATCACCAATGTGGGGTTTTTTCTTGTTCGATGATTAATTGTTATAATGTAACACTTTGTGCGTAGTCGACCTTGAAAAAAATTGTTAACAGCCCCATAGTGTCTATCATTAGATAGTTGGCTACAAAAACTTGTTTAGACAAATAATGTAGTGTTTTTAAATACATCGAATTTTCAAGTGAGTATACATATGGCGGAAGTACGTGCCAGAATAGATTTCAAAGTAGGGGTAACAAGCAGTATTGATGCTGAGCTTCTGTCTTTTCATGGATTGAAAACAGATAAAGAGCATGTTGCTGTGATATTTAAATCAGCCGATAAGACACAAGACATACCTCTTGTTCGTATGCACTCTGAATGTCTTACTGGTGATGTTTTTCATTCATCTCGCTGTGATTGTGGCGAGCAGTTAGACGAAACCATTCAAATCATGGGTGAAACTGGCGGTGTGATTCTTTATCTACGCCAAGAAGGTCGTGGTATTGGTTTATACAATAAAATTGATGCGTATCGTTTGCAAAGTGAAGGTATGAACACCTACGAAGCAAACAATCACTTGGGTTTTGGTGATGACTTACGTGATTTCACAGAGGCGGCAGAAATGTTACGCGCGCTGGGTACCACAAAAATCCGCTTGGTGACCAACAATCCTAAGAAAATCAACGAACTTAAAGAGTTTGGTATTGAGATTGCAGAAGTAGTGAACACCTCTGCTCACATTAAATCGGGTAACGAAAGCTACTTGAAAGCCAAAGTCTCACACGGTA
Source organism: Vibrio sp. 14N.309.X.WAT.E.F5 (assembly GCF_030397615.1). Lineage (NCBI taxonomy): Bacteria > Pseudomonadati > Pseudomonadota > Gammaproteobacteria > Vibrionales > Vibrionaceae > Vibrio > Vibrio sp. 14N.309.X.WAT.E.F5. Next base: position 32,885 of record NZ_JAPNXR010000018.1, read on the forward strand.
AGCATAATCTGGACATCTGATTAGTTGCCATTGTTGTGCTTAACACAAAAATGTTTAAAGACCTCACAATTGTGAGGTTTTTTTGTATTTATCTTGCAATAAAATTGTAACTTTGTATTATTCCAATCCGTAGTGCAAATGATAATGGTTTGCACTATTACTACGAATAATAATTTAAAGCTCAACAAGGATGCTTCATGACCATTAAATCTTTAGTGACCAAAGCCGTAACTTCGTCACTCATTTTTGCCTCTGCTTCTTCTTTCGCAGCAGTAACTCAAGATCAAGTTGTAGAACATTACGCAGATATTGCTCATGCAGTGTTTGCAGATTCAGTAATTACAGCAAAAGCGTTGAACTCTTCTATTGATACCTTCTTAGCTTCTCCTTCTGCTGGCAATTTCGAACAAGTAAAACAAGCTTGGCTTGAGTCTCGCGTACCTTACCAACAGTCTGAAGTATTCCGCTTTGGTAACGTTGTTGTTGATGACTGGGAAGGCCAATTGAACGCATGGCCACTAGATGAAGGCCTTATCGATTACGTTTCTTCTGATTACCAATATGAGCTTGGTAACGAAGGCGCTAGCGCAAACATCGTTGCGAACAAAACATTCCAGATTGGTCAAACAACAGTAGACGCAACCAACATCACTCCTGAGTTAATCGCAGACCTTAATGAGATCGGCGGTTCTGAAGCAAACGTAGCATCTGGTTACCATGCGATTGAATTCCTACTTTGGGGCCAAGATTTAAACGGCACAAACAGCGGTGCAGGTGAGCGTGCTTACACTGATTTCGTTGTTGGCGCAGAGTGTACTAATGGCAACTGTGACCGTCGTGGCGCATACCTAAAAGCATCAGCTGAACTTCTTATCCAAGACCTAGAATGGATGGAAAAGCAGTGGGCTGAAGGCGAGAAGGGCAACTACCGTCAAGAGCTTCTTTCTGAATCTAGCGAGAACGGCCTACGTAAAATGCTATTTGGCATGGGTTCACTGTCTCTAGGTGAACTAGCGGGTGAGCGTATGAAGGTTGCACTAGAAGCAAACTCTACTGAAGATGAGCACGACTGTTTCTCTGATAACACGCACAACTCTCACTACTACAACGAGCAAGGTATCTACAACGTATACACTGGCTTGTACAAGCGTGAAGATGGTTCTCTACTTTCAGGCCCTAGCCTGTTTGACCTAGTTGAACAAAAAGACGAGCAAGCTGCGAAAGAGATTCAAAAGCAGTTTGATCTAGCACGTGCACAAGTTGGTCAGCTTGTTGTTTCTGCAGAGAAAAACAACCAGCACTTCGATCAGCTAATTGCTGCTGACAACGCTGCAGGTAATGCACTAGTAAACAAAACAATTGTTGCTCTAGTGTCTCAAACTGCTGCAATCGAGCGCGCTGCGGGTGTTATTGGCATTGATAGCCTAAACCCAGACACAGCGGATCACGAGTTCTAAGAACCCGAGACCAAATCAATATAAGGGCTCTTATGGAGCCCTTAATTGTTTGCTACTCAAGAAAGTGACACCCACATAAAAACTAAAATCAAAACACAGCAAGGCAATGTATGAAGTCGTATCTCTCAGCCTCACTATTAACCGCACTGTTTTTCTTATCTCCATTACACGCCCATGAAACCTACTCTGGTGGCAAAACCACAGTAAAGAAAGAGGGCGCGAACGCTTTTTCTCTTCCAGCCGCCAACTTGCCAATGAGCAAGCGCTTGGATTTCAGCGTAGGTAACAGCTTCTTTAGAAACCCTTGGGTACCTGCGCCATCATCAACCGATGCGCGTGATGGATTAGGTCCATTGTTCAATACTAACGGTTGTCAAAACTGTCACATCAAAGATGGTCGTGGTCACGCACCTGAAAAAGGCGATGAGAACGCGGTTTCAATGTTGGTTCGCTTGAGTATTCCTGCTGAAACACCTGAGCAGCGACAAGCCTTCATTCGTGACGGTGGCATTCCAGAACCGACATACGGCGGCCAGTTACAAGATTTCGCACTTCAAGGTGTTAAACCTGAGGGTAAAGTGAACATCAGTTACACCGATGTTCCTGTTGAATTCAAAGACGGCACCGTCGTTACTCTGCGTAAACCCACTTTAAAAATCACTGAGCTTGCGTTCGGTGAGATGCATCCTAAAACTGAATTCTCAGCTCGTGTTGCGCCGCCAATGATTGGCCTTGGCTTACTTGAGAGCATTTCAAAAGAAACGATTCTTGGATTTGCTGAGCAGCAATTAGCGGACAAGCAAGGTATTTCAGGTAAAGCTAATCATGTTCTTGATGTTCAAACCAATGAGATGACGCTCGGTCGTTTCGGTTGGAAAGCCGGACAACCAAATCTAATGCAGCAAAACGCGGCGGCATTTAATGGTGATTTAGGCTTAACCAGTCGCTTGTTCCCGAATGAGAACTGCACATCAGCACAGTCAACCTGTGACGATTTTCCGAATGGCGGCGAGCCAGAAGTCAGCGACAACATCTTAGATTTTGTTGAGTTTTATTCGCAGCATTTGGCCGTGCCTATTCGTCGCAACGTCGATAACCCTGCTGTTGTGCAAGGTAAAAAGCTGTTTAAAGACATTGGTTGTCAAAGTTGCCACCAAGCGGAATTCCGCACGGCAGAGCGTGAAGGTCTGCCTGCATTGTCTAATCAGCTAATTAGCCCATATACAGATATGTTGTTGCACGATATGGGTGAAGGTTTAGCCGATAATCGACCTGAGTATCTTGCCAATGGCCAAGAATGGCGCACAACACCTTTATGGGGATTAGGCTATACCAAAGAAGTGAATGGCCATACGTTCCTGCTTCATGACGGTCGAGCAAGAAACGTTATGGAAGCGGTACTTTGGCACGGTGGTGAAGCAGAAATGGCGAAACAAAACGTTCTGTCTTTGAATGCCACTGAGCGTGAAGCACTACTGGCGTTTTTGAATTCGCTATAGTCGGTCTGAGATTCAGTCGTTCAACGAGCGAGTTAACCCAAAGAATAAGTTAACCCGAAGAATAAGTTAACCTAAAGCACACAACCGCTGAACTTGTAGGAATACGAGGTCAGCGGTCGTTTCGTATTTAATGAACTCATATAATTAAAAGAAAAATTAGGAAGTAAGGTAACAGCATGACACATAAATTTTTGTTAATGCCTTTGTCGGTATTAATCATGGCAGGCTGCCAATCATCGGGTGAGCAAGCCGCTTCATCTGAGGTTAACGGTGTGTCTTATCAAGCAGACACGACCGATCACATCAGTCGTAGTGTTTATCAACAAGAGTTTGATTCAGCCGTTCTATTCGCCAAGCAAGCCAATGAGCTAGAAGTCTTGATGCAGGGCTACTGCCAAACCAATGATGTTGAGTTAGATACCTTGAAAAATCAGTGGCAGCTCACCATGAACAGTTGGATGGCACTGCAAGGCCAAGAAAGAGGTCCAACAGCGGCGCTTGAAGAGAGCTGGAATGTTCAATTCTGGCCAGACAAAAAGAACACCACAGGCCTAAAAATGCGCCAGCTGACTCAGCAAGATAAAGTTTGGTCTCAAGACGAAATTGCTCAGCAGAGTGTGACAGTGCAAGGGCTAGGCGCGTTAGAGTGGTCGCTTTATGACGAGCAATCACCATTGCTTCAAGACAAAGCGTTAGGTTGCCAATCGTCGCAAGCGATTACTGAAAACCTAGCGATCAAGTCATCTTCGATTGCACAGGCATGGCAGGTTAACCCTTGGTTAGCGTTAGACGACACTCGTTGGGAGTCTGAATACATCGCTTTATTGACCAACCAACTTGATTACAGCATGAAAAAGCTGAGTCGTCCGATGGCGAAAATCGGTCATCCGCGTCCTTACTTCTCAGAATCATGGCGTGCACAAACTTCGATGACTCAACTAAAAGCGAATGTAGCAGCACTTCAAAAGCTTTATCTGGCTGATGGCAATGGTCTTGATGGCTTGTTAAGAGAGAAGGGCTTAAACGACCTTGCTGACCGCGTTGCTGACCAGTTCACATTGACGCTAGATACTTGGCCTACAGACTCAAGCTTGTTTGAGTTATTGCAGAGCAAAGAGGGCTACCGAGATGTGTTGACTCAATACAACAAACTAGAACGTTTGAAGTACCTGATTCATGAAGAAGTGGCGATAGAGCTTGGCGTGGTAATAGGATTTAATGCTACCGATGGTGACTGATACTACGCGAAGAACGCTACTCAAGGCTGCACTGGGTTGTGCAGCTGTTCCTGTGCTTCCATTTGGCTGTGCGAGTCGAAAGGATGGGGCGAGTGCGTCGAACGATCCCCAGTTGATTGGTTGTGCGCTTAATGGTCGTGGCCAATATTCAGCAGTTGTGGCTGACGAATATGGAATGCCATTGAGTCAATTGCCGATTCCCGCTCGTGGTCACGGTGTTGCTATTTGCCCAACATCATCACATGCGGCGGTTTTTGCTCGTCGTCCTGGTGACTATTTTATGGTGTTTGACTATAAAAATGGTCAGCAGATAAAGATGGTCGTGAAAGGTAACAATCGCCACTTCTATGGTCATGGCGTTTACTCATTAGATGGCAAGTTACTATATGCCACTGAAGGGAAAACGGACAGCAGCCAAGGTGTGATTGGCGTTTACGATGTCGCACAAGGTTATCGTAAGGTCGAGGAATTCAGCGGTTTTGGTATTGGGCCTCATGAAGTGATCATCATGCCGGATGGTAATCTCGCGATCGGCGTTGGTGGCGTTCATACTGATGGTAGAACACCGAAAAACCTCGATTCGATGCTGCCGAGCTTGAGTTATGTTTCTCCTGAAGGTGCGCTGCTTGATCAGGTTGAATTGTTGGATAAGAAGCTGAGCATTCGACACTTAGCCCATGATGGTGCTGAAACTGTACTTTGTGGTCAGCAATATCGTGGCGAGCCGGATGAGTATCCTTCGCTGTTGGCGATGCATACTAAAGGTGGACAGTTTGAATCACTGAATGCGGAACCAGAGCAATGGGCAAGATTTAATCACTATATCGCCAGTATTGCGGCGTCAGATGATTGGATTATTGCGACTTCGCCAAGAGGCAACTGCTACGGTATTTGGTCTAAAGAAACCAAAGAATTGGTAGAACTCTCTGCGCTGTCTGATGCTTCTGGTGCCGTGCTGCTTGATGGTGAATTTCGACTCAGCTCTGGAGCGGGCAGTGTGGTGAGCCAACGCAAACCTTATGAGAAATCCAGTCAGCAATCATCGGTTCAGTGGGATAACCACTGGAGTGCAATCTAGTTCATAAAACTCCTTAAAAAATAACATGCTTACTCCTATTTCTTTGCCATACTTATGAGATGATTGGTGACGGGGTTAAGCATGTTAGCGAAATACTTCTGTGGATTATTGGTGTTAGTTTCTGTGCATGCATGGGGCTATACGAGTTCTGACGAGAGCCGATTTATTCCGGCTGATTCAGAGCTATCTTTTATGCTGATTTATCCAGAGCTTACCCAGAGCATTTATCAAGACTCTTCTCTTCCAATTCTTTGGGATTCGCCTGAACTTGTTAAGGCGTTTGAATTCCAATTGTCGCTTTTAGAACAAGCACAAATGGCGCCTCTTTTTGATCGTCAGTTAAAACAAATCCGCCAGTATCAATCTCGTGGTCAATGGCAAGAATTGGATATCTTGTTAACCGACACCTTTATCTATTACCTAAGCTATATTGAGAATGCACCACTTGCCGGTAAAGAGTGGTATTTCTCGGGCAAGCTGCATTCTAAATTACCTGCGCCTTCTCCACATATTCTGATGAGATTGAAAAGCAGTGTCACCAACGATTACTTATTAGAGATGGTATTGTCCTATGCGCCGCCTGTTGGGGATTTTGACCAATTCAAGGCGACCTATTCCGTGCTAGAAACCGCTTCTGAACTCAATATTGAACGTTATAGACAGAAAGGTTTGAAGCGATTGGGTGACCCGCTTTCAGACAAGGCGACTCTCGTTGAACGTATTGCTTTGGTCGGTGTTGATACCTCGATGATCGCGGTTGATTTCCCAGAGTTCGATCGAGATCTGCAAACAGCAATTAAATCCTTCCAACATATGCACGGCCTTACGGCTGATGGGATCGTCGGGCCAAATACGATCAAATGGATCAACATGAGCTTTGATGATCGATTGACGTCATTAGCTCTGAATGCTGAACGTGTTCGTTTGTGGCCAAGAGACAGGGACTCTCTCATCGTAGTCAATGTCCCTAGTTTTGATATGAAGTATTGGGAAGATGGTGAAGAGGTATTTGAATCCAAAGTCGTAGTGGGTAGAAAGTCGCGAAAAACACCGCTTTTAGAGATAAACCTAGATTCGGTCATCCTAAATCCAACTTGGAACGTACCATGGAAAATCATGGTGAAAGACATCTTGCCTAAAGTAAAAGCGGACGAAAGCTACCTAGAAACACACAACTTCCAAGTTATTGATGGTTGGCGCACCATGGAAACCGTCGACACCACAGATATTGATTGGCAGACCATCAATTTCAATTCGTTCCCATATCGAATGCGTCAACAGGCGGGCTCACGTAATGCACTAGGTTTGTACAAGTTCAACACACCCAACAAGCGAGCGATCTACCTGCACGATACACCAAGTAAAGGCCTGTTTAATGATGACTTCCGAGCTTATAGTTCAGGTTGTATACGTGTCGAACATGCCGAGGAATTGGCTGAATTGTTGTTTGCCACTAAGGTAAGGAAAGTCCCTAACCAAAGTAACGACCTTGCTCCTAATACTAAGGTTCGCCTCAAGAAGCGAATCCCCGTGCATATCATCTATCAAACCGTGCTGTTTGAAGAAGGGGGCATACAGTATCGTGGTGACATCTACCAATATGATAAAGAGGGTGGTTAACCATCAGTGAAGCCAATAAGGGTGATCTTGACCAAAAAATGACAACCAAGCTTTTATTGATAAAATTATAATGTGGATCAATAACTAACCGTGCAAAGGTTACAAATACTAACCTTTTGGGTGGTTTTTGTACGTTGACGCAGCAATTTCCATTATGTATCGTGCATTTTTCGTTCGATCTAATTGGTTTTTTTGCTGTATGTCTCAAAGTTTATTTTCACGCCGTCAGTTTCTGACTTACGCTGGTGGTACCGCTGTTGTCGCCTCAATCACTCCTTCTATCGCTTTTGCTTCATACCCTGATCAACCAAGAACGATTAGCATGAACAACCTTCACACCGGTGAACGATTAGAGACCTGTTATTTTGATGGTACTAACTATGTTGGTGATGAAATGGCTCGTCTAAGCAAACTGTGCCGTGACTTCCGCCGCAATGAGATTCATCCAATGGATAAGAACCTGTTTGATCAGATCACTCAGATTCAAAATGTACTGGGCATTCAAAAAGAAGTTCAAATCATCTCTGGTTACCGTTCTCCAGCGACCAATGAAGCACTGCGCTCAAAGTCGAGTGGCGTAGCCAAGAAGAGCTACCACATGTTAGGTAAAGCGATCGATTTCCGTATTGATGGTGTTAACCTAAAAGAATTAAGAGACGTAGCCAAAAGCCTGAACGCGGGTGGTGTCGGTTATTATGCGCGTAGCAACTTTATCCATATTGATACTGGTCCAGTACGTAGTTGGTAGTGTTAAGCTGAATTTGCGAGCGGATGCTTGGTACTTGTCAAAGTAGACATCCAATGTCATAGTTTGCCCAAATTTCAGTTTGCCCTCTAAGGTTTGTATATGTCTCTTAAGTATCAAGTTGTCCCTGTTACCTCTTTCTCTCAAAACTGCTCAATTGTGTGGTGTGATGAGACAATGGAAGGCGTCGTTGTCGATCCAGGCGGTGATGTTCAGCAACTGGCTGCTATCATCGAAGAGTTAGGTGTTAAAGTGGTGAACTTGGTATTGACTCACGGTCACCTAGACCATGTTGGCGGAACAGTACCGCTTGCTGAAATCTTGAACGTGAACATTGTTGGCCCACATAAGGCAGACAACTTTTGGCTTCAAGGTTTAGAGAACCAAAGCCAGATGTTTGGTTTCCCGCTGTGCAAAGCTTTTGAACCGAATACTTGGTTAGAAGAGGGCGACAAAGTCACTTTTGGTAACCAGGTGATTGATGTGATTCATACACCGGGCCATACGCCGGGTCACGTCGTGCTATTCAGCGAGCAAGCGCGCATGGCGTTTGTTGGTGACGTTTTATTTAACGGTGCTATTGGTCGTACGGATTTCCCTCAAGGTGATTTCAACACGCTTATCTCTTCAATCAAGACTAAGCTTTGGCCACTAGGCAGTGACGTGACATTCGTACCGGGTCATGGTCCTGAATCTACATTTGGTCGTGAGCGCGCATCAAACCCGTTCGTAGCGGATGAAATGCCTCTGTACTAGGTCTCTGATTTAATAGAAGAACGATTGAAAATGAAGCTTAGCTTTTCTTATGAAAGCTAGGCTTTTTTATTGCGAGCGAGTTTATTTCTAAACTTGTTTATTTTTAATCAGAAAGACGCTCAGCCGCTGCCAAGTAGCGTCGAGCCAGTCCAATAAACTCCTCTCCACTGATATTCAGATCATGGGTTGATATGAAAATATCGTAGCCGTGAAATCCTCTTTGATATTTCATTCTATTCGCAAGCATCGCCTGTAACCCTGAATAATCTTTAATCAACGCGTTTTGAGTGTTCGATTCAATGGTTGAATCAAGGGCAGTCTGTGGCTGGTAATCACTGACGTTATCGTCGTCGATATTCTCTGACTCTTTATATTGGCTCAATTCAACACAGCCGCTTTCTGTGCAACGTGCATGGTAATGCGATGAGTCGAGCACCATATCTTCAAAGTGTGATTCTTTACCCGCTTGCTTGGCGCCCAGATACAAAAGTGCTCGCTGGCTCAGCAATAATTCGCAGGTTATTTTGGGGCAGATAGAGTCAAGGTAGGGCGAGTAATCTTTCATTTTAATGCCCACCCAAGGGAGAGGTTGATGCCACCCCTCTTGTTCGTAGGTACACATGCCAATCTTTTCAATATTGCTCCACTTTAAAACCCAGCCACCTTTATAAAAATGCTGTTGAAAGTGAGTGGGGGTGAGTGTGAACATCACTCTGCTACGAAGCATCAAATAATAGCCCGTGCCCAAAAGCGCGCTAATACAAAATGCACCCACGATCAGTAATTTTGAGTTATCAATGTATAACGCCATGATTAGACAAGCGAATCCTAAAATGATGGCAATAATTCGATATGATTGCGTAAATGCAGGCAAAGAGAAATTTGTAAGGTGACGAGTGTCCATAGGCAACACCAAGTTTTCATATTTTTGTCTGGATGGATAACCAGTGTATATGACCCTAAATTGATAAGTCTATGTTTAAATAATAGACGGTAGTAGACAATATCGGTATTTTTCGTCGACTTTCGACGCTTCACTCTACAAATAGCTCCCGTTTTTTGGTATAAATCGCGCTTCAAATTTTCACCACTGCGAAAAGAGCAGTGAACTGGAGAAATATTCAATGAGACTTGCTCATAAGCGTAAGGTGCAGGCTAAACTGCAGAAACGCACTAAAGCGGCTGTAGTTAAAGCAGTGGCAACGCCGAAAAAAGCGAAGCCTGTCGCAGAGAAAGTTGTAGCAGAAAAAACTGTAGCAGCAAAACCAGCGGTAGAGAAAGCAGTAGCAGCAACAAAAGAAGTTGCAGTAGCACTGACTCCTAAGCAACAACAAGTTCTAGACATCGTTGTTAGCAATGCTGAAGGCATTAACCCTAAAGGTATCGGCCTAGCAGCTGGTCAAGAAGACGCGAAAGCAGCTTCATGGGCAACAGGCGCATTGAAAAAACTTCTTGAAGAAAACCTAGTAGCGAAAGAGCAACTTGCAGGTAACAAGGTTATCTACAAAGCTATCTAATCCCGCGGGATTATATTCGCTTCGTTAAAGTTTTTAAGCCTCGATTATCGAGGCTTTTTTTATGTCTGACGTTTGATCTGTGGTTGACGGTAAATACTTCATCTTGTGCCTTTTAGCTCGTGGTCTGGATTACATCTTCTTTCTTCTTTTTCTTCTCTAGTTTCCAGCTTCTTCATTCCAATATTTATTAAGCCCCAAAGTAGGGCGTCTGATTCTCTGAAACCTTGATTTTTATAGATTAATGCGCTTGGGTGCATATTTGGTGCATAATGAAATAGGTCTCCATCACGAGATGGCAATCAATTGTTAACGATGTTTAATTATTAATACTTAGGTATTTATCAACAAGTATTCTTCAGGTGAATAATCTAAGTCCTTTAAAATCGACATTGCTCAATTATCTCCTACGTAGTTCTACGTAATCCTTTGGTCTAATACGCAGTTTGTGTGGGTCCGTCGTGCGTGCTCTCCCTGATATCTAGTTGCCTCATCAAGGTGCACTCTTATGTTGAATCATAAAAAATACTCAAAGAAAGAGTGTTAACCCAACAAAAGGACGTGAACATGAGTCTCATTTCTAACTCCCTCACACGAGTTTTTAAAAACGTTGCGATAACTGCAGCGGCTTGTTTAGCTTTGGTCGCTACTGGTGCAACTGCTGCTGATAAGGTTTATCGCTTGAAGCTGGCGGAAACATGGGGACCAAACTTCCCTGTATTCGGTGACGCGACGAAGAACATGGCTGCGATGGCTGAAAAAATGTCGAATGGTCGACTGCAAATCAGAATCGATTCAGCAAACAAACATAAAGCACCACTTGGCGTTTTTGACATGGTTAAGTCTGGTCAATACGACATGGGTCACTCAGGCTCTTATTACTGGAAAGGTAAAGTTCCAAACACTCTTTACTTCACTTCTATGCCTTTCGGTATGACGCCTGCAGAACAATACGCGTGGTTCTATCACGGTGGTGGTATGGAGTTGATGGAGCAGGTTTACTCTCCACACAACTTAATGTCATTCCCAGGTGGTAACACGGATATCCAGATGGGCGGTTGGTTTCAAAAAGAGATCAACAGCGTTGAAGACCTACAAGGTCTGAAAATGCGTATCCCTGGCTTTGCTGGTGAGATTCTAGCGGAGCTAGGCGCTAAACCTACCAATATTGCCCCAGGTGAGCTTTACACGTCTCTAGAGCGTCGCACGATCGATGCACTAGAGTGGGTGGGTCCATCTCTTGATTTACGAATGGGTTTCCACAAGATCGCGCCTTACTACTACACAGGTTGGCATGAGCCGGGTTCAGAGCTTCAATTCCTAGTAAACAAACGTACTTGGAACAAGCTGCCTGAAGATCTACAAGAAATCTTGCGTGTTGCAATGCGTACAGCGGCTTACGACATGTATACACAAGCAACGCATGAAAGCGGCAAAAACTGGGTTTCAATGAAAACAGAATACCCAGACGTTCAAGTGAAAGATTTCCCACCAGAAGTCATGTCGGCACTGAAAGAAGCGAACGATCGCCTACTTGCGGCACATGCTGAGAAAGATGCACTGGCAAAAGAAATCCAAGCTTCACAAGCAAGCTACCTAGAGCAAGTGCGTTCATGGACGGATATTTCACACAGAGCTTATTTAAATAGCCAAGCGAAATAGTCAACAGCGGTTGACCTAAAAGTTAAATGAACCCAAAGCAAACGCACTGTTACATCACTTGTGCCTAAGGGCTTAAGTATCTGAGTATCTATGCAGATAAGCAGATAAGCAGATAAGCAGCGGGTTCATTTTAACCATAATAATTAAGCAGGATAAATCCTGTAATACGTCTAAGAACCCTTTCTACGTCGTGCGTGTAGCTAATAAGAAACTGAATCGTTTTATGAGTGGTACTCGTTTTAGTTTTCGTTGTTACTCGTTTTACTGCGCGATGTCTTTTCAAATTCCATGGAGTCGGGAATGCGAAGTCTAATTTATATTGAACGCCTATTTAATCGTATCGGTGATGCACTGGGATGGCTTTCCAGTATGTTGTTTATCCTTCTTGTTGCGAACGTTGTGTATGACGTTGTGATGCGATATGCCTTTAACGATGTGTCTATCGCCTTCCAAGAGATGGAATGGCACCTTTTCTCAGCCGTATTCTTGCTAGGTGTTCCTTATGCCATCAAAGCGGGTGGCCACGTACGAGTTGATGTTTTTTACGAACAACTCAGTTTCAAGGCACAAGCGATTATTGACCTAATAGGTACCGTTGTCTTCCTGCTTCCTTTTTGTTTGCTAGTGGCTTGGTTTGGAATCGATGTTGCGAAAGAAAGTTATAACCTTGGCGAAACCTCAGGTGACCCGGGTGGCTTGCCATATCGCTGGATCATCAAAGCCATGATCCCGCTGTCGTTCTTCTTAATGGCACTCAGTGGCGTCGGTTTAATCCTGCATTCACTGAACAAGATCTTTAATCCACACCTTATCCATGCAAACAATACTCATACAAAGAATAAGTAGAGGCTGAACATGATTGGAATAGTAATGTTTTTCGTAGCCTTGTTTGCACTTTTACTTGGCTTCCCGGTTGCGTTCACCTTTGGTGGTATCGCGTTAATCTTTGGTGTTTGGGCTGAAGGCATCGAAATGTTCGCCTTCATGCCATATCGAATTCAATCGATCATGGAAAATACGGTGCTGATGGCCGTTCCATTGTTCGTTTTCATGGGGCTTGTTCTACAAAAGACCAAGCTTGCTGAGCAGTTACTTGAGTCAATGGGTCGATTGTTTGGTGGTGTTCGAGGTGGTATTGCTATCTCGACCGTGCTGGTGGGCTCACTACTTGCCGCATCAACGGGTGTAGTGGGTGCTTCTGTGGTGGCAATGGGGCTTATCTCTCTGCCTGTTATGCTCAAGTACAACTACGACAAAGGCTTAGCCTGCGGCACCATCTGTGCATCTGGTACGTTAGGGCAAATCATTCCGCCATCCATCGTCCTGATTTTATTAGGTGATGTATTGGGTGTACCGGTTGGGGACTTGTTCCAAGCGGCAATTTGGCCGGGCGTAATGCTAGTGGGTGCTTACATTGTTTATATCTTGATATACGCAAAGCTCAACCCTGAATCGGCTCAACCTATTGAGCGTGATGATTCTATTAGCCGTAAGCAAGAAGTGTTTAATGCGCTTAAAGCGATTCTTCCACCTTTAGCGCTGATCATTGTTGTACTGGGCTCTATCTTTGCTGGTGTGGCAACTCCGACCGAGTCGGCAGCGCTAGGTGGTGCAGGTGCATTGGTTCTTGCACTGTTATACGGTCAATTTAGTTGGTCGATGGTGTTTGCTGCGTCGAAAGAGACCGTTAAAGTGACCGCGATGGTCTTTGCTATCTTGCTTGGTGCGACGGCATTCTCGATGGCGTTCACTTACACGGGCGGTGATTATCTGGTTGAAGAGTGGATGTTGCAGCTGCCAGGTGAGAAGTGGGGCTTCTTGATCATCACCATGTTGGTTATTTTGATTTTGGGTTTCTTCATCGACTTCGTAGAGATCTGTTTCATCATAGTCCCAATCATTGCGCCAGTGGCTGAATTGATGGGCATCAACATGACTTGGTTTGCTATCCTTATTGCAATGAACCTGCAAACCTCATTCTTAACGCCGCCATTTGGCTTCAGTTTGTTCTATTTGAAAGGGGTAGCACCGAAAGGCGTCACCACAAAGGACATCTACCGAGGCGTGATGCCGTTCATTCTGATTCAAATCCTCGTACTTGGATCACTTCTCGCTTTCCCATCTTTCTATGGAATGTGAGTGAAGCCTAGAATGTGAATGATATGTTTCAACGGCTATCTATAAATTGATAAAGTAAAACGGCTTATTGATGTTCAGTAAGCCGTTTTTTGTGAGGGAAAGGAATGCCTCTAAAAGCTAAGCTGATTTTGCTGACGTTACTCCCGTTGCTGCTAGTAACGGCGAGCATTAGTTGGATCTCGTTGCATCAAACCAAGACGTTGGGTGCGAAAGAGGTCGAGATCTTCAGAGACAGCTTAATCAAGTCGCGTGAAAACGCCCTCAAAGACACCGTCGATCTCGCATTTGATGCCATCGAACATATCTACAACGATCCCGATATCCAAGAAGCCCAAGCCAAAAGAGAAGTTCGAACCATATTGTCTAAACTTAGGTATGGCTCTGACGGTTACTTCTTTGCATATGATCGCCACGGAACCAATTTGGTTCATCCAATTCAGCCAGAGTTGATAGGGCAAAACCTACTTCAACTGCAAGATGAAGATGGCGATTTCCTAATCGAAGCGTTGTTGAAAGAAGCGCAAACCGGAGGAGGGTTTCACCAATACCTGTGGCAAAAGCCTTCAACCGGCGAAGTGGTCTCTAAGCTGAGCTATGCGGCTTGGTTAGAACGTTGGGATTGGATGATTGGCACGGGTTTGTATATTGAAGACGTGCATCAAGAAGTGGCTTCGATGCAGGCCGCGATCAACAAAAATATTGAAACCACGTTCTTTTCCATTGTGGTCATTTTAAGCGTGACCGTGGCGGTGATCATCGTGTTGACCTTAGCCATCAACATGCACGAGCATCGAATCGCGGATAACAACTTAAAAGAGCTCGCCCATAAAACGGTGATGTTTCAGGAAGACGAGAAGAAGCATTTAGCGCGAGAGCTACATGACGGTATTAATCAATTATTAGTATCAAGTCGTTGCCATTTAGAACTGCTTGGTAATAAGTTACAAAATGAAGATCTCAAGGCGCACTTGAATAAGTCGCAGCATTCACTGATGCGGGCAATCGAAGAGGTGAGGCACATCTCCCATCAACTTCGCCCAAGTTCACTGGATGATATCGGCTTAGAAGCGGCATTGTCTTCGTTGTTGTTGGATTTTCAGGCTCACTCGGGTATTGAGGTCGAGACTTTGTTCAGCACTCAACCCGGCAAGCTCAAATCAGAAGCCGCAACGACCTTGTATCGAGTGGTGCAAGAATCTTTGAACAACATAGAAAAGCACGCACAAGCGACCAAAGTGACGGTTATCGCGCAGCAAATTGGCAATGTATTGCAACTGCTGATCCAAGACGACGGTGTCGGTTTCAACACTTATAAAGCGATGGAAAAACGAGGGATCGGTCTGCGTAATATGAGAGAGCGAGTGGAGTTCATCGGTGGTGATTTTGAACTGATGAGTGAGATTGGCCTCGGAACGGAAATTACAGTGTTACTGACACTAGAGGGATTAATGAATGAGTGAAGTTATTCGAGTTGTGATCGCTGACGATCACCAAGTGGTACTGGATGGCTTTATGGCGAGATTGGAACTCGAGCCAGATATTTGTGTGATAGGTACCGCCAGTAATGGTTTAGAAGCGGTAGAGGTTGTTAAGTCTTTACGTCCCGATGTGGTCTTGATGGACATTAGCATGCCTATTATGAACGGCATTGACGCCACCCACCTGATTAAAGAAGAAGACCCTGATGCGAAGGTGCTGATGCTGACCATGCATAACAACCGTGAATACATCATGAAGGTGATGCAGTCGGGCGCAGTCGGCTATATGTTGAAAGAGATTTCCGCTGAAAAAATGGTGCAGGCGATCAAAACGGTCAATCAAGGCTCGACCTATTTCTGTGAAAAAGTGACGCAGAATTTGTTTACTCAACCGATTACTCCGACTCAATCTGTCAAGAATCCATTGAGCAGACGTGAAGAAGCGGTGTTGAAATTGGTGGCAAAAGGGGAGAGCAGTAAAGAGATCGCGAAGGGATTAAATATCAGTTACCGAACGGTAGAAACACACAGACAAAACATTAAGCATAAGCTTGATATTCACTCAACTGCAGAGTTGGCTAAGTATGCTATCAATTTGGGGCTTGTGGACTGATCTTACGCTAAATTACATGAAAAGTGTAATTGAATTACTAACTTTGCCATTTATGCCTACTTTTTGGAGGTTTTTTTAGTATTTTTGCGACAGGTTGATATTCTTCTTTTCGAAATTTAAGCGCCGAATGCAATGTTGCAAACTGTGCGCTACAAATTAGAGAGGAAGCATGGAGCCTGTAAAAGATAGGTATAGTATTGATAATACCGATTATACAGTAGGACAAGATAACGTTCAGAAATGGGGTTTTGATGTTCATAACCCAGTATTTGGAATCAGCGCTGGAGCGATTATTCTCTTCCTAGTCGCACTTTTAGTCGCAGACCCTGAAACCGCAAAATCAGCACTTGATGGAATTAAATGGAAAGTCATCGGTAACTTCGATGGTTTCTTCATGTGGGCAGCAAACATCTTCGTAATTTTCTGTTTTGCCCTCATTGTCTCCCCGTATGGCAAGATACGTATTGGTGGCAATGATGCCAAAGCAGAGCACTCAAACCTATCTTGGATGTCGATGTTATTCGCCGCGGGAATGGGTATTGGTTTAATGTTCTGGGGTGTGGCTGAGCCAGTGGCTTACTTCACAGGCTGGTATGAAACGCCATTAGGTGTTGAAGCTTACTCTCCTGAAGCGGCGAAGTTGGCTCTTGGTGCAACCATCTACAACTGGGGTCTTCACGGTTGGGCGATTTACGCGGTTGTTGCTCTAGCGCTTGCCTTCTTCACCTTCAATAAAGGTTTACCTCTATCAATCCGCTCTATTTTCTACCCTATCTTGGGTGATAGAACTTGGGGTTGGTTTGGTCATATCGTTGATATCGTCGCTGTGCTTGCAACGCTATTTGGCCTTGCAACTTCATTGGGCTTAGGTGCTCAACAAGCTACCAGTGGTATTAACCATGTATTTGGTACCGATGGCGGTATTGGCATGCAGCTGATTGTTATCGCAGTGGTTACTTTCTTAGCAACAATGTCAGTGGTTCGTGGTATCAACGGTGGCGTAAAGCTTCTGAGTAATGTGAACATGCTGGTTGCTTTGGGCTTACTTATCTTCGTTACCATCGCTGGTGGCATGGCGGGCATTAAAGCTATCCCAACGGCATTGATGGGCTACATTGAAAACTTCATTCCTTTAAGTAATCCTCATGGTCGTGACGATGAAACGTGGATGCAAGGTTGGACAGTATTCTACTGGGCGTGGTGGATGTCTTGGTCTCCATTCGTAGGCATGTTCATCGCTCGTATCTCTAAAGGTCGTACGATTCGTGAATTCATCGTTGCTGTATTGTTCATCCCAACGACTGTAATCATCATCTGGATGGCTATTTTCGGTGGCATCGCGATTGATCAAGTGGCGAACAAGGTGGGCGAGATCGGTGTCAATGGTCTGCAAGATATTACACTTTCTCTTTTCCACACTTATGATGCGCTGCCAATGAGCTCTGTGCTTTCAGTCGTTTCGATTGGTCTGATTATGGTGTTCTTCATCACTTCTTCGGATTCAGGTTCGTTAGTTATCGATAGCATCACCTCGGGCGGTAAAGTCGATGCGCCAGTACCACAACGTGTATTTTGGGCGTTGATGGGCGGTGCAATTGCAGCGGTTCTACTGTGGGTTGGTGGCACGGAATCTATTCAAGCACTACAAGCTGGAACGGTCTCTATGGCGCTGCCATTTGCATTCATATTATTGCTTATGTGCCTAAGCTTATTGCTTGGTTTACGAACTGAAAATCAATTGGTTAAGCACCAAAATGCTTTGAGTTAAAAGTATTATTGAAACAACGGCCGACTTGTTCGGCCTTTTTTTTCGCCAGCAATTTGAGTAATTACGTGAATATTGGATGAAAACCCATCGAACTGATTCAGGTTTACTGAAAACAATAAGTTAACCTGCTAAACTTCAGACATCCAAGTATTTGAATTATTGTGACAACAACTTGTACTACTTGGATTGTAGGTTCGAGTTTGTAATTAAGTCGCAGGTAAGTAAGGGATATGAGGTCAACAGACCGTATTAGTATTCCGTAGAGAGGGATAATGACTAAAGGTATAGATAAATACAGTATCGACAGTACGGATTACACTGTCGGTCAAGATAACGTCCAAAAATGGGGCTTTGATGTTCATAACCCTGTATTTGGTATTAGCGCAGGCCTAATTACTTTGTTTTTGATCGGTATTCTTATTACAGATACCGCATCAGCAAAAGCAGCACTTGATGGTGTTAAAGGCCAAATCATCAACTCGTTTGATTGGTTGTTCATCTGGTCTGGTAACATCTTTGTTATTTTCTGTTTAGGCCTGATTGTTTCGCCATACGGTAAAATCCGCCTTGGTGGCGTTGATGCAACCGCAGATTATTCTTTTATGTCTTGGCTATCGATGCTGTTTGCCGCAGGTATGGGTATCGGCTTGATGTTCTGGAGTGTGGCAGAGCCAGCAGCATATTACACCGGTTTGTATGAGACTCCGTTAGGTGTTGAAGCGAATACACCAGAAGCGGCTAAGCTAGCACTAGGTGCAACCATGTATCACTGGGGACTGCACCCTTGGGCTATTTATGGTGTTGTAGCGTTGTCACTTGCTTTCTTCTCTTACAATAAAGGTTTGCCTCTTTCTATTCGTTCTATTTTCTACCCAATCTTGGGTGATAGAGCGTGGGGTTGGGCTGGTCACATTGTTGATATTCTAGCGGTTCTTGCAACGCTGTTTGGTTTGGCGACGTCGCTGGGCTTAGGTGCGCAACAAGCAGCAAGTGGTATCCAACATGTCTTCGGAATCGAGGCTGGCTTAGGGCTACAAGTTGTTGTTATTACCGTAGTAACCTTATTAGCGGTCGTATCAGTGCTTCGCGGTATTGATGGTGGCGTTAAAGTTATCAGTAACATCAACATGTTGGTTGCTTTCCTACTGCTTATCTTAGTGGCTCTAATTGGCTATGCGGTGAGTTTAGGTTCTATCCCAACAACCTTTATGGCATACGTTGAAAACATCATTCCGCTGAGTAACCCTCATGGTCGTGAAGATGAAGCGTGGATGCACGGTTGGACGGTATTCTACTGGGCTTGGTGGATTTCATGGTCACCATTCGTAGGTATGTTTATCGCTCGTGTTTCTAAAGGTCGTACTGTTCGTGAGTTCATCACAGCGGTTCTGATTGTTCCAACGACTGTTACTATCATTTGGATGTCAGTATTTGGCGGCATGGCGATTGACCAAATCGTGAATAACGTGGGTATTCTTGGTCAAGATGGTTTGACTGATGTATCACTAGCGATGTTCCAGATGTTTGATGCTCTACCGTTCGGTACGTTGCTATCAATCATTGCGGTTATCTTGGTTCTAGTATTCTTCATTACATCGTCTGACTCAGGCTCTCTAGTAATCGACAGCATCACCGCAGGTGGTAAAGTTGATACGCCAGTGCCTCAACGTGTGTTCTGGGCGTTCCTTGAAGGTGCGATCGCTGTGGCTCTATTGTGGGTTGGCGGTACAGAAGCAGTACAAGCTCTGCAAGCAGGTGCTATCTCGACAGCATTGCCATTCACCATCATTCTATTACTGATGTGTGTGAGCTTGCTAATGGGTATGCGTACAGAAAAACGCTAACCTTTAAAGCTAAAGTTGACCGCGATTTATAGACGGTCGAATGCTAAATAATAAGAAGGCAGGTGAGGAAACTCTCCTGCCTTTTTTACATCTATTTTTCTATCTATTCCAATACCTATTTTACCGTATTGAAGCTGACATATTTTCTAATAACCATACACTTAATAGCGCCGTGAATTTGGCGAAAAGCCAAGGAATTGGCATAAGCTAAGGCCATGGTTTACATAAAAATATATTCCAATATTAAATTGTGAAATCGCTCGAATTTAATACTGATATTGGGTAGTATGCGCGAGATTTCCCACCACTCGTGAAACTTTGACATGAAACTAACACTAAAGCAGAAGTTGATAGGTGCTAGCCTATCTGCTGTTGTCGTTATGGCTACAGCGTTGACTTGGTTGTCAGCAAACCAATTATTTGAACAGACTCGTAATGGCGTATACCTACGAGCTGAAAGCGTATCAGAAGCAGCATCTGAAGGTATTAAAAACTGGATTGATATCCGTACCGATATCGCATCAGCATTTAATGACTTTTCACGAGAGGATGATGTTGTTCCTTTCCTTAAACAAGCTCGTGTAGCGGGTGGTTTTGACGATATCTTTTTAGGTACTCCAGAAGGCGGAATGTACCGTTCACATCCTGAACGTAATCGCGCAGGTTACGATCCTCGTCAACGTCCTTGGTACCAAGAAGCAAACGCAGCGGGTAAGCAAATCATCACGACTGCTTACCAAGATGCGATCACTAAAGCATTGCTAGTAACAATTGCAGAACCTGTGCGTCATAACGGCAAACTTGTTGGTGTAGTAGGTGCAGACGTACTGATCGATCAATTGGTTAACGATGTAATCAGCCTAGATGTTGGTGACAACGCAAACGCGATGCTAATTGATGCCTCTGACGGCACATTCCTAGCACACCCAGATTCAGCATTGAGCCTTAAGCCGGTAAGCCAGCTTTCAAATGACATCTCTATGCCTATCATTGAGAACGCAGTGCGTACTGGTAGCATCGAGATCATCAAAGAGCGTGGCGCTGAGAAGCTGCTTTACTTCACTAAAGTTCCTAACACTAACTGGATCTTCGCGGTTCAGATGGACCGAGCGACTGAAGAAGCGAACCACTCAACACTGCTTACTCAGCTAATCATGACGGCTGTTGTAATTACGCTTATCGTGATCGTATTAGTTTCTTGGTTAGTGAGCTTCCTATTCCGCGACCTAAACCGTGTTTCTGCTGCACTTGAAGAAATTGCTTCAGGTGAAGGTGATCTTACTCAACGTCTTGAGCCTAAAAGCGATGACGAGATTGGTCAGTTAGCTGCAAACTTCAACCGTTTCGTGGGCAACATGCACACTATGGTTATTAAGCTAAGTGAAGTGTCTGCTGCGTTGGGTAACCAAGCGCGTCAAACGGCATCACAAGCTGAAGAGCGTAGTGCTCGCATCCAGATGCAACAAGACGAAATCAACATGGTCGCAACAGCCGTTAACGAAATGGCTGCAGCAACACAAGAAATCGCGGGTAACGCTGACCACACTGCACAGAACTCATCTGAAGCGGTTGGTGCGTGTGAGCACGGTACTGGTCAAGTGACACAGACTCAAAGCTCAATCCAAAACCTTGCTCAAGAAGTTCAAATCGCAACGAACGTGATTCTTGAGCTTGAAGAGCACGGCAACAGCATCAACGCTATTTTGTCGAACATTCAAGGTATCGCTGAACAAACGAACCTACTTGCACTAAACGCCGCTATTGAAGCTGCACGTGCGGGTGAGCAAGGTCGTGGCTTTGCGGTTGTTGCTGATGAAGTTCGTGTTCTGAGCCAACGTACACACGGTTCAACGCAAGAGATTCAACAAACTATCGAATTGCTGCAAGGTACTACAGGCAAAGCGGTTAACATCATGAATGATAGCCGTACGCTTGCTGAAACCAGTGTTGATGACGCTAACTCAGCGGCTGCAAGCCTAACGCAAATTCATGCTGCCGTTGAACGCATTAGCGACATGGCAACACAGATTGCTTCTGCTGCAGAAGAGCAAGCATCAGTAACGTCTGAGATTACTCGTAACACTGAGGGAATCCGTGACGTGTCTAACGAGCTAGCAGACGAAGCACACCAAGCGGCAGAGCAAGCAGCGCAGCTGTCTGAACTGTCTCACGAGCTAGAAAGCGAAATTAGCCGCTTCAAGCTGTAAGCGCTAACTTGTTATTTAAAAGCCGAATGTGATTATCACATTCGGCTTTTTTGTGCGTGCTAGTTAGAGGTATGAATCCAAACTAGTTGTTCGGGTAGCCTAGGAATTTAGCTTTAAGTGCTGCGCGAGTAGGGAAGTACTGCTCCATAAATTTAACCATCTCAGGGTCGTTAGCTTGCAGCTCTGTGAACGTCGCTGAGCTTAACTCTTGCGCGTTGTAACCCTTAAAGTTGAGGTCGTAGTAGGCATAAAGAGAGTAGGCTAGGTATTCTTGGTCGTACGACTCTGCGTCTAGATCAGCTTCAACAATCGTCGAGTCTTGGCCGTTAGGAAAGTAAGAGCCCGAAAGAATCGCTTTCTCATTCAGTTCATCTAACTCTTTTTGCATCACGCCCCATTTTGATGAAGGTGACTGAACCGCTAAATTCATCACACCGTAATCGTGTACAAAGTGGATGATTTCTTCAAACGCGGCGTCTCTTTTCATTGCCAAGTCCGGCTTGTTCTCGCCTGTTGTCGTGTCTGTAGTTTCAGTCGCGAACAGATCTTGGAAACGGTAATTCTCATCTAAGAAGTCACCACCATCTCTGTCAGACCAATCTTCATCGTAAAAGAAACCCATGGTCGCCTTGCTGTCGTAAATTGCCTTAGTCACTTCAGCGGGGAAGCTATCAAGGTAATACTGCATGATGTTCTTAACATGCGCGACCTTTGCTTCCGAATTGTTTACAGCTTTATCTTCAATCAACAATGGGATCTTATAACCGTGTGCTTCTACGCATGTGCGTTGTTTGATGCCTTTCGCGAGCAGGTCACCAGTCGTGTTGGAGATAACTGAACAGTCATTTGTTGAGACTCGGGCGAATGTCTCGGAGTTACTTTGAGCGAAAGATGGAACAAATTGAATCCCATTGCTCAAAGTGCTACCAACTCGAACATAGAGGTTCATTGGTCTCATTTGGTCGATGTTAAATTTGACACCAGTAGCATCAAGAATGAATTGCTTATTGATGGGCACGGTGTCATCTTTTTTCCATAAAACAACGTTGTTTATATTGTTCTCAACTTCAGCAATAGCAAGGTCTTCAGGTGTTGTTGTTGATCTAAAGTCTTCGTAATAAATATTGAAGTTTTCGACGTCGAACGTTTTGCCTGATGAGTTTGTTGCCGTGACGGAGAAGGTGATATCTGCATCGCTTTGGGTTTTATAATTGCGCTCAGGAATACCGTGAACTTGCGCGAAACTGCCGTTCGCTTTCTGTGTATTACCATACTGAGTAATATCAATGTTCACGTTTTTGTCCGTACCTGGGGTAATCGACTTAACACTCAAGTGCAGAGAATAGTTGCTCCCTAAGGTAACAACGGAGCTTGCGCTTGATGCGTCGATGACACCCTTTGAGGCGTTAGCGGTCTTGCCACCGCTACTGCCACCACCGCACGCAGTGAGCATCGTAGTCAGAACAAGAGTTGGAATAGTGAGTTTGTATACCATAGGGAACCAAGTTATCTGCAAGCAATAAAGCCTGCATGTTACAAGAAATGGTATTGCCTCTTAGTAAGCTTTTGTAAGTTGTGTATTGGTAATGCTTACAAATGAACTCGTGATAATTGATTATCTCTATCAATTGTTCGATGTTTTGCTCTAGAGAGGGTTAAGTGGGCCAGCCTCAGCCAGCCCACTGAAGAGCAGTGTTTAAAAGTGCTCTTTCGCTACTTCAATCGCTTTGTTCAGATCTGGAACCATAGTGAGTTCCGGAACTCGCTGAATATGAATAATTTTATTGTTTTTGTCGACAACGAAAGTCGTACGAGCAAGTAAGCCAAGTTCGCTGATTTGCGTGCCTGACTCAAATCCAAATACGTGGTCTTTTGCATCTGAAAGCAAAGTGAGCTTGTCGGTAATGCCTTTCTCTTTCTTGAATCGATCTAGAGCGAACGTTGTATCTGCACTTAAACCGATGAATTCAATGTTATTTGTTAATGCAGGGTTCGCTTCTACAAAGTTAGATAGATCCTGTGCTTGCTGGTCACATACCGGTGTATCAACGGATGCTAAAACGCTAAAGATACGAACTTTGTCTGTTTTTGCCGTGGTGTCGTATGGTTGATTTTGGTTAGTCATCAATGTGACCGAAGGTAGGTCATCACCCACAGCCAAATTGTTACCAACTAGATTGAGTGTTGTGTCGTGGAACAGGGTCAGTGTGTTGTCTTTGCCTGTCGGAGCCGTCTCGCTGGTGGTTAGGTAGTCCGCAGCGGTAACTGTTGTTGTCATTGTAAGTATTAGTGCAGCTAGCGTAGTTAGCGTTTTTTTCATGTTTAGTCTCTTGAATTTGTTTGATTCGGCCCTGTGTTTAAGCCGAGCGCACTCTAGCTAGATCCTTAAGGTTTTGTTCAAACAAATAGATAATGAAAACCAAACTAAAATATTTAATTCATTTATATCAACGGATAAGGGAGAAATAACACCTATTTAAAACGAGAGCTTGCATAAGCTAAGTATTCTCGATAGCTGTACGATGCGAACTTCGGAGCTGTCACTCCTTACCTTGTATGACTGTAAATAGTTACGCGCTTTATTTTTGTAGATGATCGAAAAATCCGTTTCGAAGATGCCATTTTTGTTTTGAGTTATCGTGATATCAATATGGCTAGCCTTACAGTTTTTGTATGAGTTTAATCTTATTATTCCCTCAATAGTTTCAAGATCTATGGTTTCAGTATAATCGACAAGGTTGTATGAAATGTTTTCAGTTGATACCGAACGTTGATTCATGCTCTTGTCAATGCTGTTCGTGTTGTAGCAACCTCTTATTAACGATAGAGAAGTAATGCCGAGCATTAGCATCATTAACTTTTTTGGGCGTGCATACTTTTTGTCGCGTTCGGGCGAAACGTCTTTGTTAGCATTCTGCTTTTCGGAGAACTGTAATTCTTGAGTTTGGCAATCAGCCGAGTCGTGATTTTCTATTCTGAGCTGACCTAACTCATCGGCTTGTTCATCCGTGGTTGTATCTTCCAGTAAATAGCCAGCTTTACTGATGGTTGTCAGCTTAATATTGACGATTCCAATCGTATTGAGTGCTTTCCTTAGTGTACTGATTGTATTCGTGAGTGATTGATCGGATACGATAGCACCATTCCAACACTCGGAAAAAAGTTCATCCTTACTAATACAACGGCCACGATGAGTATCTAGATAAAGTAAAACAAGAAAAGGTTTTGGCCTTAATTTGATTAAGGTGTTGTTTTCTATATTGGTGATTGAACGATCGCTTAGGTTGATATGTAACTCGTCATTAATTACTAGTGAATTATCGTTATCCATTCTATTTCTCAAAAATTAATTATTGTCGTCGTTATTGCGCTTAACCTATTTGCCGTCGATTCTATTTTTTTTCCTAGTTTTAGCCATCAAAAATCAGGTTCGTTTGAAAAATATGTGGAATGTAGATTTGGTGTGTTTTTCGTTATTTTTGCATGAGGTGATTTAGGTTTTGTCTACGTAGTATCAACGGCTAATTCATGGATAGAAGATCACCAGTTAGAGGGATAATCAGTAGCGTTGCTTGTTTTGGAGTAGGAATGAAAGTCGTTTCTAAAGAATGTGTTACGAATACCTTGGATGGTATTGAAGAGTATAAACAACTAGCTTGTGTCGAATCACAAGGGTTGGATGTGATAAGCCTGTTGATTCGATTGTGTAACCTACGCAGCAAAAACATCTCTGAGGGCGATCGACAAACCTTGATGGATCACATTAAAGAGTTGGTAGCGGCGGAAGTGGTGTTTGCTCAAAATATGGAGTTAGAAGAAGCGGAAGCGATATTATTGGATTCGATGAAGTTGTTGTGTAACACAAATCAACCTAAGTGAGATCGCCCTATGCTTGAGTGGAACACAGACAACCATCGATATGAGATGACAGTGCTTGGGTATCAAGTACACAGCGTATTTCAATCCATCAATCACGACAGTCAAACGGTGTTTGGGTACGAAGCGCTTTGCCGTATTGAGATGCAAGGAGAGCGCGTCGACATAAAAAAGTTTTTCAAGATACTCGAAGACTTTGGCGAAAAGGCGGAGTTTAGATTCAAGTTTTTCCTGAACATTATGCATTTGAGGAATTTTAGAAACTCGAATATTTATGATCGAGAAACCAAATTATTTCTGAATCTGACTCCCTGTTTTTTCAAATATTTCGCACATGAGCAAGACTTAGACAATCTGTACCTTCCACTGATCAAACAAGAGCAAGTGGACTTGAGCCAGATTGTTGTTGAAATCGTAGAGGATTATTGTCCTCTGGCGGATATTGAAAGCTTACATAAAGGTACGGCCTATCTAAAGAGCATAGGTATATCTTTCGCGTTAGACGATTTTGGAACTGGTTGGTCAGGCTATAGCCGTATGGCGGTGGTACAACCTAACTACATCAAAGTAAGTCGGGAAATGTTGATTGAATTTGGCCTGAACGAATTGAAAGAAAACAACCTCCTTGCAGAGCTCGATACAATAACGAGTTTACAAGGCATTAAAGTCATATTCGAAGGTATCGAAAACAGCGACAACCTCAAAACGGCAGCTCGATACGGTGCAGATTACTACCAAGGCTATTATTTAGATTTTCCCAAGTCATACCCAACGAATAAGCTTGAGTAATCATTCTTATTTTACCCTTCGCCTTCTTCGCCAAACCTTATGATTTGAATGTCGCTTTGGGCATTAACTCCGATATTAATAACCGAATGAGAGTTATAAATTCGGATTGATGGATTGCGGTGTTCAGAGAAAATCAAAGATGACGGGCAATAAAAAGCCCGAGTATAAACTCGGGCTTTGAATGATTTACTTAAGCTGTGAAAGCAGGCTAACTAGATTGCCTGACGAAGTTGGAAATAACGTCCTTCTTCGCTTAACAGTTTCTCATGAGAGCCGTTTTCAACAATCTCGCCTTGTTCAATCAGAACGATCGAATCCATCGATTCCAGACCAATCAAGCGGTGCGTAATGAAGATAACCGTCTTGCCTTCAAAGTGCTTCTCGAACAGTGCCATGATGCTGTGTTCTGTTTGCTTATCTAAGCCTTCTGTTGGCTCATCGAGAAGCAGGATAGGGGCATCATGAAGAATGGCACGTGCGATACCAATACGACGCTTCTCACCACCAGACAGTTGACGACCACCGTCACCTAACCAGCTATCAAGCGCGTTATTCTCAAGCAGCTTCTCTAGGCCAACGTCTTTTAGGATATTCGCTAAGTGATCATCGGTCGCTTCTGGTCTTGCAATCAACAAGTTGTCACGCAAAGTGCCATTTAGAATATCGACACGCTGGCTTACCACACTGATTGATTCACGAAGCTGTGATTCGTTCCACTGCGTCAGTTCAATGCCCGCGATAGAGATGTAGCCCTTTTTAGGATCCCAGTAGCGAGTCAGAAGCTGAATCAGAGTCGATTTACCAGAACCCGTTTGACCCACAATCGCAACCTTGTTCGTTGCAGGAATCGTTAGGTCAACAGCGTTCAGAACACTACGCTCAGAGTCAGGGTAGTTGAATGTCACGTTTGAGAACGTAATATCCAGCGGCTTGTTGATGTCGAGTTTCTCTTCAGCAAACTGAACTTCAGGCTCCGACAGAATAACTTCGTTCAAGCGACGAGCAGAAGACAGAGTTTGACCTAAATGCTGGAACGCACCTGCAATTGGCATTAATAGCTCGAAGCTTGCCATAGTTGCGAATGCCATTAGCGCGATGAACGGGTCTGGTGCATTACCACCCACGCCATCAGCCGCAAGCCAAAGCATAAGAACCAGCGTCAAACCGTTGAACAGCATCAGTGCTGCTGACGCCATACCGGTTAGGTTGGCATTCACAAACTGATTCGCCATCAACTTTCGTTGAGTCTCTAGAATCGCATTGCGGTAACGTTCTTCTGCACCGAATAGAGTCAGTTCGCTGTAGCCTTCAATCCAATCTAGTGTAGTCACACGAAGATCAGCTTTGTTTTGTGTCAGTTCACCGCCGTTACGCTTGCCCAATTTGTAAAACAAGATTGGCCAAACCAACAGCATGATCAGAAGGATAGAACCCAAGATCAAACCAAGCGAGCTATCGAACCACATCAAGAACAGAGTCAGGAAGAAAATCCCGAACACACCAACCGTCACTGGGCTTACTAAACGTAAGTACACGTGATCCATGGCGTCTACATCAGCAACTAAACGGTTGAGTAAGTCTGCGTCACGAAGGTTTGAGATACGACCTGGGATCAGCGGAGCCAGCTTCTTGAAGAAGAAGATACGCAGATCAGTTAATAGTTTGAATGTCGCATTGTGGCTGACAACACGTTCACCCCAACGACCCGCAGTACGGCTCATTGCCAAACCACGTACACCACCACCCGGTAGCATGTAGTTGAAGGTTTCACGCGCAATCGTAAGGCCTGCAACCGCAGAAGCTGAAATGAACCAACCCGATAGCGTTAACAAGCCGATAGAAGCTGACAGAGTAGCAAAAGCCAATAGCATGCCTAGCGATAGGCCAAACCAATGCTTTTTATAGAGTTTCAGGTAAGGCAGTAAATCACGCATCTAAATTACCCTTATTATCTTGTTGAGCTAAGTTCGCGTTCAGCATCTCTTCGAACAAACCACCCGCAGTTGAAAGCTGAGAGTAATGACCTTGTTCAACCAGACCACCATCACGCATCACCAGAATATTATCGACTGATTTAAGAGGAGCGAGTTGGTGCGTCACAAGTAGGGCAGTGCGGCTTTCAATATTGCTATTGATGCCTTTCATCACTAACTGTTCACTACGAGTATCTAGGCTGGCAGTTGGTTCATCTAACAACCAGAACTGGCCATCTTGAATCATTGCGCGAGCCAAAGCCAAACGTTGAGATTGACCAACAGACAGGCCGCCAGAGCGATCAGAAATCATGTAATCCAAGCCGTGTTCGTTAACGAACTCACTAGCAAATGATTGCTCAAGTGCATTCTCGACAACTTGGTCAGCAATATCGTGCTTACCAAGAGTGACGTTGTCACGAATGCTGCCGTGCAACAATAATGGGTTTTGACCAACCCAACTAATCGTTTTACGCCAAGAGGCCAAGTCGAGGTCACGCAATTCAATGCCATTGATTTTCAAGCTTCCTTCATAAGGCATGAAACCAAGAATGGCATTGATCAAACTTGTTTTACCCGCACCACTTGGGCCAACTAACGCAGTTGATTGGCGAGTGTTCAATGCGAACGAGATAGGACCAACCAATTGAACACCTTCAGGGCTTAACACTTTTAGGTCGGTAGCTTCAATATTGATGCCTTGAGCCGGATCGAGTTGAGTGTCGCCTGATTTAACCTTAGTGATGTCTGTTTCTAGGAACTCGACAATACTTTCAGCTGCGCCAACTGCTTGTTGTTTCGCATGGTAGAAAGTACCTAAGTCACGCAGAGGTTGGTAAAACTCTGGCGCTAAGATAAGGATAAACAAACCAGCGAATAGCGTAATGCCTGCACCGTAGTGGCCGAAGTTCAGTTCACCGATGTAGGTGAAACCAAAGTAAACAGCCGTCATCGCGATAGAGATAGACGTGAAGAACTCAAGTACCGCTGAAGACAAGAAAGCGATTTTCAACACATCCATGGTACGCGTTCTGAACACTTCAGATGCACCTTTAAGTACCTCTGTTTCAGCGTTGGTGCGATCAAATAGACGGATAGTCGTCATTGACTGTAAACGGTCGTAAAAATGACCTGAAAGACGCTGCAGCGCTTTGAAGTTTTTACGGTTTGCATCGGCCGCTTTCATACCAACAAGTGCCATGAACATCGGTACCAGTGGAGCAGTAATCAAGAAGATCAGTCCTGCTGCCCAGTTTACTGGGAACACCACAACCAAAATAATGAATGGAATCATTACCGACAGAGACATCTGAGGCAGGTAACGAGAGAAGAAGTCTTGCATGTCTTCTACTTGTTCTAGCAGCAGCGTTGCCCACGTACCGGCAGGTTTACCTTTAATGTAAGCAGGGCCTAACTCACGTAATTTATCTAGGATGAGTTGCCTTATGTAGACACGGATTTGTTCACCACAGCGATAACCTGCGATTTCACGTCCCCATGTACAGCCAGCACGGCCAACGACCGAGAATGCTAAGCCTGCGAAATGACCAACCAGTTCAGATTTATCGACATTTTCGATGATCAGCTGGTGAAGAATAGAGGCGAGAAGAGCTGCTTGAGCAATTAAGAACACGCTTGAAAGTACGCCAAGGCTAATCGCAATCATAAGCCAGCGTTTCGCTAACTTACTCTGTTGCTTAAGCCACTTGTTCAAGCTGCGTTGTTTTTTCTTATCCATTATGAAGGCTTAATGATAATTATTATTTGTTGAGGGCGGCTAGTATACAAAAGAAAGCCCAGTGGATATACCACTGGGCTCTAGGGATTTACAACAAAATGTGATGACACCCTGCATCTACTGAGGCGAGAGCACCGATAATCAAATCTGCAATCTCAGATTTACTTATCGTTAAGGCCATCTAGGAAGCGTTCAGCATCCAGTGCAGCCATACAACCTGTACCAGCAGAAGTGATTGCTTGGCGGTAGTTGTGGTCCATTACGTCAC
Organism: Vibrio sp. 14N.309.X.WAT.E.F5; assembly: GCF_030397615.1. Lineage (NCBI taxonomy): Bacteria > Pseudomonadati > Pseudomonadota > Gammaproteobacteria > Vibrionales > Vibrionaceae > Vibrio > Vibrio sp. 14N.309.X.WAT.E.F5. The sequence continues at coordinate 63,147 of NZ_JAPNXR010000018.1, forward strand.
CCGCAGCGAATACGCCAGGGATGCTTGTCTGTGTCGCGTTACCTTCAAGACCAGACTGAACGATGATGTAGTCATCTTTCATGTCGACTTGGCCTTTGAAGATTTCAGTGTTTGGTTGGTGACCGATAGCAATGAATGCGCCCATTACTTCGATGTCTTCTGTCTTATCAGACTGAGTATCTTTAATGCGAACGCCAGTTACGCCCATGTCGTCGCCCAGAACTTCGTCTAGCGTGCGATCAGTGTGGAGAACAATATTGCCGTTCTCTACTTTGTCCATTAAACGCTTAACAAGAATCTTTTCAGCGCGGAACGTGTCACGACGGTGAACTAGGTGAACTTCAGACGCGATGTTCGATAGGTAAAGTGCTTCTTCAACAGCCGTGTTACCACCACCTACAACCGCCACTTTCTGGTTGCGGTAGAAGAAACCGTCACACGTTGCACAAGCAGAAACGCCACGGCCTTTAAATGCTTCTTCAGAATCTAAACCTAGGTACTTAGCTGATGCGCCTGTTGAGATGATCAATGCATCACACGTGTACTCGCCAGAATCGCCTTTAAGACGGAAAGGGCGGTTAGATAGGTCTACTTCGTTAATGTGGTCGAACAGGATCTCTGTTTCAAAGCGCTCTGCGTGCTCTTTCATGCGATCCATTAGAGCTGGACCCGTTAAACCTTCAGGATCACCAGGCCAATTTTCCACTTCTGTCGTGGTTGTAAGCTGACCACCTTGCTGCATACCTGTCACAAGTACAGGGTTTAGGTTTGCACGAGCAGCGTAAACTGCAGCTGTATAGCCAGCAGGGCCAGAACCAAGAATCAATAAATTACAGTGCTTTACGTCGCTCATGAGGACTCCGAAATTGAAATTGTTTTTATTTATAATCGCTTAGGATTGTATGGAAAATATGGAGGCAATAAAAGGTTAAACAAGGGCAGAAGTGTAATTATTCGTTATACGTTAGAACTTAATAGAGACAAACGTTTTCGTGACTTAAAGATCGGCGAAATCGCCGCATTCTTCATTGATTGTTGCTGCCGACTTTTCGATTTATAACGAGCATATCAAAATACGCCCAAATAACTGTATATAAAAACAGTATTTAACTATAAGATTATAGGCAAGGTTTGATAGGCAACGTTAGAAAGATGAGGATCGAGCAATGAACTTACTCCCAACAGGCACACAGCTAGGTAAATTGGAACTACTAGAAGTGTATCAAGACGTTTTAGGACCGAAGTGTTTCTCGGTTAAGAATGAAAACACCCAAAGGTTTATGGTGTATTGGAGTGGGGACTATGACAACGGCCAGTGCATTAAGTGGGCTTACATTCCGGTAACCAAACCATTACTGGCCAGCTTGTTAAACAAAGAAGTGAGCTTTCACGATGCGTTCCACCGTTCAGACAAGCTTTATTTAGCGACTATCTACACAAACGAAGTAGGGAAGCCCGCGAAAGTCGAACTGCTAAACACAACGAACAAGCATTTAGTAAACCTACCGCCCGTTGATTTTGAAATAGACATTGAAGAAGCTTGTATGTTTTAGTGGGAGCAGGTGAGTTGCGGGTTCTGAAGCTTGCTTTTGGACATAAATGAGTTTTGGAAAATTGAATATTAGCGACTTATGAATAAATATAGATATGGAAAGTCGATTAATTTGGTGTCTAAGGTTTATGTGGTAGATCAGATACAAAATGCCCGAAGTTTGAAGAGACCATTTTATTATTAACAGCAACGAAATTGTCACCGCATATCAGGACTACCAATCAGGTAAATACGGAGACATCGATTACAAGAATCTAATACAAAATTTTGAATGGAAAGTAAATTAGTGGTCGTTCTACAGCTCATGATGTTACCTTTAGTCATCAAAAGCTAATCGAAAAATAAAAATGGCTTTCGTATATTAAAAGACCCTTTATCTACTGGCTATTCAGTTGAATACTCAGACCTAGTTGCTGTGTGAGTATTCAAAAACATAAGCTAAAGTAATGTATTAATTAAATTGAACTACCAGGATGATCTTCAATAAATACCTGAGCATCGAGCAATTGCTGTTCAGTACCATCAAGCATGACTAGGTACTTATCTGTTTTTATTGCTGCTTCATATTTAATGATGCTGTCTTTTGGAATTCCAACACTCGCTAAGGCACCGCCCAACGCTGAGAACCCACCAGTGATGACTGCCCCTTCCACTGCCCCTGCTAACGTGGCAACAAATGGACCTGCAGCAAGTACAGCACCAACACCAGGCAACCAAAAAAGACCAGAACCAACAAGCGCTCCCCAGATACCGCCCCATAAACCGCCGGTCTTACCCCAAGATTTGACTCGGTCACCAATGTTGTAGAAGCCCCTAGCATGCTCTTCCGTTTCATAGCCTTTGCCGATAATCGACATTTTATCAATAGGGAAACCCTGCTTTGCTAACTGAGTGACTAAATACTCTGCGTCAGCATGAGTATGTGCGATAGCGATTGTTTTATTTGAGTTCATTATTTAGTCCTACAGTGCTTTTTCAATTTTTTTTGCGTTTGTTTTTGCGGTTTGTTGTTCAATAACTTCTACCGCTAAAGCCGTTGGTTCTTGTTCACAAACTTCCACAATCTGAGTGATATCGATAGTGTCAAAATATTCAACTTTATGAGTATCAATACTTTGTGTTTCTGAATCCCAACCCATTAAATAGTTAACGCTGATAGGAATAATTTCTTGGTCTAGTTCCAAAAAATCGGCACAAGTAATAGTTGACTCAACCTGTATTTCTGCTGTTGTGGATGCTGTATCTAAAATGTCATCATTTGCTGCTTGAGCAAATGTAGAGAATGTTACAAGCGTTACAATAGAAAGGTTAAGTAGTTTATTTGTCATGTTATTTCTCTCATTGAGTAGGTGTGAGACAAATACTAATGAAACATCTACACATTGTTATAAATCAAGGGTAATCAAAAACTAATTATTAAATTTGACCTTTATAACAAGTGGTTAGAGTTAATTCGATTTGCTCTTTTATCATTAGTTTATCTACTTTTTATCACCGTTTTATATCCAGCTATATAGTGCGTTATTTATTTTTAAAGACTGATTACTAAGTCTTAGTGAATTTGCCAAAACTCAATTTCTGATGAGCTACGCGAGACAGTTTTTATAACTAAAACAAAAAAACATAGCTATGCAGAATATCTATATAGGAAGAGGATTCTCTAGTGCCTAGTAAATAGGGCACGATTACGAAGCACCTTGCCCTGCAAGGACTCGCGAAAGGTTGCTGTTGCTACGGTTCGCTTTTTTCTGCTGACTTATCACCTTCTTGGCGAATTAAAACGATCATATCCTTTGATCCGCACCAGAATTTGGGCACTGAGTACAATCACTAATGAGGTGAACAATGACAACTAAGAAAGCACGAATCAAACATACTCCTGAATTTAAAGCCGAAACGCTTAAGTTAGCAGACAAAGTCGGTGTCGCTTGCCGCACGTAAGTCCAAATGTACGGCAGACAGCAAGCATCGGCTTCCTGTTGCGCCGAACTTGCTTGAGCAAGACTCTAATGCGACAACATCGAACCAAAAATGGGCTGGAGATATTACCTATCTAGCGACAGCGAAGGTTGGATGTATTTAGCCGTTGTTATCGACTTGTACTCACGGCAAGTAGTTGGTTGGTCAATGAACACCAGAATGACCGCGACTCTGGTCTGTGATGCGTTATCAATGACATTGTTCCGTAGTGCTCTGATCCAGCCTGAGTGGACATTTCACTAACTACTGTGATCCTACTTGTTTAAATACGTTGCTTGTATAGGCAAAACTAACTTATTCACCAAACTGTCAGAGAAAGGGAGCACCCAGCGCTAGCACGCTTCAGGCCATCAAGACTCTAGATAAAAGCTTATTACGAGAAAGGACAGTGAAGCCGCGACCTGAAAGGAAGCAAATTGAATTAAGGGCGGTCGAGTTCCCCCCGAACTCGACCTGTTCCAGACGCGCAAGCAAAGGCGTTTGGTTTCTGGCTTAGTCATAAATTAACCAATTTCAGTTTGTTGTGTAAATAATCAATAGCTTGGCAACTGATAGGTAGGTCGTATTTCATTGTGCAAAAGCATAGAAATGAATGATGACGAGCGTGGTGCCTGAGTTCATGCAAGGAGGCTGGCGTATTGAAGCGAAAGGGCTGACACAATATGAAATCTAGCTTGCCAGTTAATAATATCGTTTAATTTAAATTTTTAGGGATTTATAACTAGCTAGTGGAGTGTGCTAGTTTTAAGAGTTGGTCATCTTTTATTCTGGTGTTATACACTGCTTTTGAATTTCAAGTTGGATTTTGTGTCTGAATTATTAAATCTGACGGGATAAATGATTGTTTAATGTTGATTTGGCAAGATCTTCAAGTATCCTTTATGTAAATAAAACGTTAAATATCGCAAGTTAATTAACAATCATTAAGGAGTCGATGATGTTACATGCTCACGAAAATACCCTACATATTACCCACCTCAGTAACCACGCGGTTGAGGAGTTGTCACCATCATTCTCTAAGCTACCAAGCACAGAGCATGCGGATGGCCAGTTTCGATTGAGAAGGTACTCGGTGGTTCAATTCAGTAATGGACAAGTCGTTGAGCAAGACAAACATAACTTTGTTCAGTCTGAAAACATTAATCACTTTCAAGGTGACGTTGTTCGTCAGTTCGAGCCGATTGAAGCGAATATTCTAAGCAGTGAAGGCATGCAAGAAATGTGTGAACTGTTTATTGAAACTAACGGACTTGAAGACGGGCAAGAAATCGAAATCCATCAAATCCGTATTGCCGCTATTTTTGAAGAAACTCAGGTTGCTCCAGAAGGGGTTCACCAAGATGGTTTTGACCATATCGCTTTAATCGGTGTGAACCGACACAACATTGTGGGTGGCGAAATCATGTTGTACCAAGACTCACATGAAGCGCCATTCTTTAGAAAGGTGTTAGGTGATGGCGAGGTTGCGATGCTGGCAGACAGTAAGCTTTGGCACAATGCACAACCGATTCGCACCATAGACCACGATGAGATGGGCTATATGGATGTGTTTGTTCTAACAGCTAAGGATGCACGCAATGTCCTTCACTCTTAATGATGTGCGCCAACAGTTTAGTGCTTTAGGCCAATATCATAACGGTAAGCCTGTGACCTTTTTTGATGGTCCGGGTGGATCTCAGGTGCCTGAGAATGTTTTAGCCTCGATGACGGAATACTTAGGGCATTTCAATTCAAACCTAGGCGGCCACTATTTTTCTAGCCAAAAGACCACAAGCTTAATGCAGCAAGCGCGAGAAGCGGCGCAAGCACTGCTTAATGCGGAGTCTTCTGGCAATGTTGTGTTCGGTGCGAACATGACATCGTTGACCTTCCAGCTTAGCCGAGCGATCAGCCGCGATTGGAAAGAGGGCGATGAAGTTATCGTCACGGCGTTAGACCATTACTCAAATGTATCGAGTTGGCAGCAAGCGGCAGACGACAAAGGCGCGATTGTTCGCCAAGTTCGCGTAGACGAGTCGGATTGCAGTTTGGATATGGAGTATTTTGAATCGCTACTTAATGAGAAAACCAAGCTTGTCGCGGTGACGTTTGCCTCGAATACGACGGGCTCTATTGTCGACATGGCAAAAGTGATCGAGCTTGCACATCAGCATGGTGCGCAGGTTTATGTCGATGCCGTGCATTACGCGCCACACCACTTGATCGATGTTCAGCAACTGAATTGCGATTTCTTAGCGTGTTCAGCGTATAAGTTCTTCGGCCCGCATGTTGGCATTGCTTATGTTGCGCCTCAATGGCTGCATACTTTAAAGCCTTACAAGGTAGAGCCTGCAACCAATATCGGCCCAGGTCGATTTGAGACTGGTACGCAAAGCTTTGAAGGCCTTGCCGGTGTTATTGCGGCAGTGGATTACTTGGCACAATTAGGCGATCCCGCCGATTCATTGCGTTCTCGTTTAGAGCAAAGCTACGCGCTGTATAACAAGCACGAGAGCCAACTCAGTGAGTACTTCCTGAAACGCTTGTCCGATCTTGAAGGAGCAAAGCTTTACGGGAAAACCGAGTTTGATTCGAATCTAAGAACCCCAACGTTTGCGGTTACCTTTGAAAACCATTCGCCAGAGTTCATCGCTAAGAAGTTGGGCGAGCATAATATCTGCGTTTGGAATGGTCACTTTTACGCATTAGGACTGGTGAAGCAGTTGGGTATTGAAGAGCAGGGCGTGGTGCGTATTGGTTGTATGCATTACAACTCGATTGAAGAGATCGACTTGTTGTTCAATGTGCTTGAAGGGATCTTGCGAAGCCACTAGCAGAAGTAATTAGCAAGAAGTCACTATCACTTGATAGCTACAGAATTAGAAAAGAGCATGCTTCTCTCAAGAATATTGAGTAGGAAGTATGCTCTTTTTGTTTCATGAACTTATATCTGTTTAGCAAAGTCTATTAAGACTAAAGCCGCTAATCGCTAATCGAAAAAGTCCGTGATTTAACTAAGACAGTTGCTTAACTAGAGCTGCGCCTACTGCGTGCGCACTGGTTGGGTTTTGGCCGGTAATCACTCGCTCATCAACAATTACAAGCTCATGCCAAGGTTGAACCTTGTTGAAACGCGCTGCGCTACGAGCAAGAGATTCTTCCAATAAGAACGGGATGTCATTGATGGTGCCAAAGTCGATCTCTTCTTCACGAGTAAAGCCAGTCACCGATTTAGAGCTTAATAGTTTCTCGCCATTGCTCAGAACAATCGGAAGCAGTGCTGCTGGGCCGTGACATACTGATGCGATCACACCGCCATCTTCATAATGTTTAGCAGCAATCGTTGCGAATTGCTCGTCGGTTGCTAAGTCAGAAAGTAGGCCGAATCCACCTGGGTAGAAGATAGCATCGTAGCTTTCTACGTTAATTTGGCTTACAGGAATCGTATTGTTAATGCGGTTCTGGAAGTCATCGTCAGCCAAGATCTCGGTGTTTACTGAATCACCTTCAATATCGGTTCCATACAGAGGACCTTTACCACCCTTGATAGACGCGATGTCGTACTCAAAACCCGCAGCCATGATCTCTTTCAGTGCATGAGTCAGTTCTGGAGCGTATGTACCGTTTGCTTGGTCTGTATCGCCTAGTGTTGCGTGGTTAGTCACTGGGATTAGTATTTTTTTCATGATTCGTTCCTTTGAGCACGTTTGTTTGGTTTCAGCGTCGTTGTTTTGATTTAGATGCCGCTGTTTCGTTACCTGTAATACTAGTAGTAAACCATTTGAGTGATAATATGCCGTGTAGGCAAAACATTATTGCTATATAGCAATAGTGGGTGTGAATTAGTCGGATGTGAATTCGTTAGATGTAAACAGGTGAAGTATGGATAGCTTTGAAGGTATTAATGAATTTGTGGCGGTAGCCGAGTGTCACGGCTTTTCTGCAGCAGCAAAACAGCTGGGCTGTAGTACCAGCCATGTCAGCCGCCAAGTATCGAGATTAGAAGAGCGGGTAGGTGTGGCTTTACTCGCTCGATCCACTCGTATGGTGAGTTTGACCGAGTCTGGGCATACCTATTATCAGCAATGCAAAGATCTGGTTATTGGGCTGCAACAGGCGAATGAACAAGTCACATCTCAACAAGCTCAGCTGAGCGGTACTTTGCGTGTGAGTGCGGCGGGTGCGTTTGCTGAAAATTATGTTGCAGCGGCGCTGATGGAATTTGCGAAAGACCACCCTGATCTGACTATCGAAATGAACTTCAATACCAATATGGTTAACTTCATCGAAGATGGTATTGATTTCGCGATTCGTTATGGCCGACTTGATGATTCGGGTTTGGTGGCAAGGAAGCTTGTCGATCGCCCGATGGCAGCGGCCGCGAGTCAGAACTACATCGACCAATTCGGTTCTCCAACACAGCCAGAACAGTTGAAATTGCACAGCTGTATTATTGCCAACAGTGATCAGTGGTTGTTTGAGAAAGACGGAAAACCGTTAAACGCGGTGCGTGTGCATGGGCGTTGGAAAAGCAATAACTCGAGTGCGGTACTGAAAGCTTGTGAAGAAGGGCTTGGCATTGTTTATCTTCCCAAAAGCAGCTTCAATGGCGGTCTTGCCAATGGAAAGCTTGTTCCAGTGCTAGAAGAATATTGGGGAGCAGGTACAAGCAGTTGGATCGTATACCAGAACCGTCGCTTTCTTCCACAAAGAGCAAGGCTGGCTATCGACTTCTTAGTCGCTTATTTTTCCGATTGGAATGAGTAACGAACGGCTTACGTCGTTCAATTTAAAACCAAAATTAGAAAAAGATAATAGTTACATAGATATAGGTTATCTTTTTCTGTTTTCTGACGCGAACAATAGGATTGAGAGACTTGTCTACTTTTGTTGACTCGTGCTAGTGATTGAATTGTAGAGAAGCCCGCAACAGTACGATATACTACAGGAAATATTAATGTCCCTAACGCGTGATAGATTGTGTGGAAGCGTTGGCAGGATTTGTTGTTATGCTCCAGTTTGAAGAGTATAGCGAGAGTGCGGAGTTGGCCATGTCTTCAATAAATTTTGAATCCACGTACGGTGTAATAACTATTCAAGATATGAATGTAGTTAGTGTTGACGCTAATTATGCTCGCATCTATGGGTACTCATCCCCCGAAGAACTACTGTCTAATATTGATAGCTTTCTGGATCTCATTCCAGAAGATTTTCATGTTGCGGCCTATAAGAATTATCTAGAAACCGTCGGTGGTCAACGAGACCCTCAGGTTCATACCTATACCAATATTGATCGCAATGGCAGAGAGTTTACGGTGTTCTCTATTGACCATGTCACTGAGTGGCAAGGCAGGCCTGCACTGCAAGTAACAGTCATCGATCTTTCTCCTGCGATTCAGCTGCAAAATGTGGTGCGTGAGCAAGACCAGATGTACCACGATATGATCATGCAATCAGGGCAGGGCATCTTGGTTCACCGAGACTTTAAGCCGTTGATGGTCAATCAATCCTGGGTCAAACTGCAAGGTGGATCTTCCATCGAGCAAGTATTAGCGCTTGAATCCATTCTTGAGTTGGTGCCACAGCAAAATACAGATGGCATTTATAAGCACTATCAAGCGATTGTGTCTGGTGAACTGTCGGGTACGAGCACGGTGGTTGAAAATATTGGGTTCGACGGTGTTCATCGGTTTTTTAATATTTACGATAATGCGATTACTTGGAAAGATCAGCCAGCTGTTCAGGTTGTGCTTGAAGACGTGACTCAAAAAGTGATGCTGGAAAAGCGGTTGGTTCACCAAGCGAATTACGATGAAATGACCGACTTGCTTAACCGAAGAGCCATTTATGAATGGTTACGGGAGCATCTTGCTTCAGGTACTCATCTCGCATGTATGCTGCTAGATATCGATGACTTCAAATCGATCAATGATACTTACGGGCATATGGTGGGTGACGAGGTTATTTGCGCTTTGGCTAATATTACCAAGCGTAATGTCGAGAAAGCGGGTGGTGTAACGGGTCGATGGGGCGGTGAAGAATTCATTGTATTTATCCCTAACGCGTCACCTCAAGTTTCTCATCAAGTCGCTGATCTTATTCGCCAACAGTTTAATCAAACCGAATTTAAGATTGATGAGCAAGTTCGTTTTAATGTGAGCGTGAGTATCGGAGTGAGTGATAGTCGAGCTTGCGAAGGCACTGTTTCTATCGACGCGCTGGTTAACCTAACTGACCAATCTCTTTACCGAGCGAAAGCGGCTGGCAAGAATCGCGTGTGTGGCGATGTGGTTGCGCATTAATTCCTCGAATTAATGTTTCAAAACGAAGACAATTCATAACGAAAATGCCCTGAAGTGTTGGCTTCAGGGCATTGTTAGTTTTGGCTGTTACCTAAGCTGTTCTCACTATGGGAAACGCTTAAGCTCTACAAATTATGCAGACACTTCAACTTCGTAAGAGCCAAATTTACGGATGTTAATCACGCCCGTATCTAGGATTAGGTATTGGCCTTTAATGCCTTGAAGTACACCTGTCACCTCTGGATTCTTATCAAAGTTGTGCGAGACAATCTTCACTGGGTGCTGTTCAACTGGGTAGCTGAGTGACGTGATGTTCTCACTTAGTATCTCGATAGCATCGTCACCAAACTTCGCTCTGATCTCTTGGATTTTATCCTCAACCAACGGCAAAAGTTCTTTGGCTTTTTCTACCAACTCCATATCGTCGCCATCGCCTTTTAGCAGCGTGCGCCAGTTGGTTTTGTCAGCAATATGCTTTGCCAATTCAACTTCAATCAGGCCAGAAATCTGACGAGTTTTCACTTTCAAGATTGGCAGGCCTTGAGTGGCACCTTGGTCAATCCAGCGAGTCGGGATTTGAGTATGACGAGTGATACCCACTTTAAGGCTTGATGTGTTCGACAGGTAAACGAAGTGATCAACCATGCAGTTCGCTTCGCCCCATTCAGGCTCACGACACGTGCCTTCATCGTAGTGGCAAGTCTCTGGCTTCATGATGCACATGTCGCAACTTGCTAGCTTTCTCATGCACACAAAGCAGTGACCTTGAGAGTAGCTTTTCTTGGTTTTCTTGCCACACGAGCAGCAAAAAATATTACCGGTGTGAGTGAGGTTGATGGTTTTACCAATCAGAGGGTTTAGCTCTACAAACTCTTCACCGACAGGTAAACGGTAGGTAACCGCACCATCGAGCGAAGCACTCATTTTCTTGAGTGTTCCTTTTGCTAATAAAGACATGACATTACTCGTTGTATTTTGATTATTATTTCGTCGACTCGGACGCTCTGTCAGCAGGCGCTACGGTTAACGATGATTATGCGATGAGTATAACAAATAGAGCCTGTTTTTATACGCAATATTACTTGATTATCGGCGTGAATAATTCGCGGATAAAATTATGGTATGACATTTTGTTCAGGCGTGATATAACGTTTTTTAGTAAATTATTGGCATTAAGATCACTAATTTACCTAACTTATTTTTTATCGTGAAATCCCAACATAGGGACCTTAAGCCGGAAGCTTAGACGTGAAGTGGATCCATAAAATAGTCATCTTTTTAGTTATCACGACACTGGCGATTGTCCAGTATTACCGTGTGAGCGGAAATCGTGTGATAACGGCAATTACGCCTGACCAATATGAATTTATCGCGACCAGCGATCAAGTAGATAGGGGCGTTAGTACGTCCCAATTATCCTATCAAAATGGGCAGTATATTCTCGACTGTGAGCTTAAAGAGTCAGAGTATCCGTGGCCTTATTGCGGCCTATCGATTCGTATTAATCCAGACATCACCGTTGGCCTTGACCTGTCTCAGTACCACACCTTTAGAGTGAATATTGATTATCATGCGGAAGCGGATTCAAGCGGTCGTTTAAGAACTTATCTACGCAACTATAATCCCGCTTACTCAATTCCTGATGACGAGTACACGCATAAGTACAACGGTATGGAGTTTTCGCCTGGTGTGGATGGCGGAGTTATTGAGATTCCGATCGACAATTTACAAGTGATGACATGGTGGCTCGCCGATAACGATATCGCGTTGGAGCATTCAGCGCCTGAGTATTCGAACGTCAACATGGTCGAATTCGCGACGGCATCGGGTGCGAAGCTTGGTCACCATCGAATTGTCATACGCAGTATAGAGTTCGAAGGTACGTATATCACGGGCGAAAGCTTGTTTATGATCTTGCTGTTTGTTTGGGTAGGGACGGGCACTGCGTTCCTGCTTTCAGAGTTGCACCGATCAAGAAAGCGCATGGTGATTGCAGAGAAAAGACATCATCACTTGAAGAACGTCAATCGAGCATTGAGAGAACAAAACTTCGAGTTTTCAGAAATGGCTCACCGAGATGAGTTGACTGGAATACTCAACCGACACGCGATTCGTGATTGGTTGAAGATGCAGTCACAGCATGTGAAGCAGGGTCATGGAAAGCTGAGCATGCTGTATTTGGATATTGATTACTTTAAGAGTGTGAACGACAAATACGGACACCAGATGGGCGACCATATTTTGCGTGAGTTCAGCATGGTGGTGGGCAGTTCTATCAGCGCGACAGATAAATTGGTGCGTTGGGGCGGTGAAGAGTTTATTGTTTTTTGCCCTGAAACCGAAGCGGGTGAAGCGCAAAGAAAGGCTGAGAAGATTCGACTTTTGGTCAGCCAACACCTTTGGATTCATGGTGACTCGCTCACTTGCAGTATTGGCATTGCTGAAATGAAGCAAGAGAGGGTGACGGAGACGATCGCACGCGCTGATGAAGCCTTATATCAAGCGAAGCATTCTGGGCGAAATCAGGTGATCTTGAGTCACTAATCTGCTAATTGTGTCGATTACTTTATAAGCCACACGTGCATATGTGACGTGTGGCGTTTTTATGGGCGCTATATGAGTTTACTCTCTAGAGCCTTTGTTGGTTTGTTGGATAATGTATTGAAATGATCTCACTGTTTTTTAAATGCTTGCTTGGTGCGGCTGCCGTTTTACTGATTGCGCTGTTGTCGAAGAGTAAGAGCTTTTACATCGCTGGCTTAGTACCGTTGTTTCCTACCTTCGCTTTGATTGCTCATTACATTGTTGGTACTGAACAAACTATGGTGGAGTTACGCACTACGGCGCTATTTGGGCTGTTTTCGCTTGTGCCATACGCAGCTTATCTTGGCGCGGTTTATGTGTTCAGTTATCGCTATAACTTGGTATCGACACTCTCATTAGCCACTGTCGTTTGGGTTATGTGTGCTTCTATGCTGCTGTTAGGTTGGACGCGCTTAGTGCCCAGTGCGATTTAATGAGGTTGTTCTGAAGAGTGATGAGCTGTTTGATTTCGCCAGTAGCCAGTAGCCAATACAAAAACAAAAAAGGTGGCGCGGGGCCACCAAAAGAGAAAAGCGTTTTATTTTTATTCTGGCTGAGCGGGGGAGCTGCAGCCAGTTTAGGTAGAGCCTAACTATAAGGCGTTCGTGCTTACCAGAAGATCCAAGCGAACAGTGTCAGTATTAAGATACAAACTAGGTTCAACACCATACCGATTCGCATCATTTCTTTCTGCTTGATGTGGCCAGAAGCAAAGACAATCGCATTAGGTGGTGTCGCAACTGGCAGCATGAAGGCACAAGAAGCGGCAACAGCAATCAGAGCTGACAAGATAACTGGTGACATACCTAGTGCTTCAGCAATGGTTGCGAAGACTGGGACAAGCAGTGCAGCACTGGCTGTGTTACTTGCGAATTCAGTTAGGAATACGACGAACGATACTACCGCTAGAATCGTTAGCAGAACGCCTGCTGTTTCTAAAAAGCCGCTTAGAGAGTGCGCTAGGAATACGCTGGTTCCGGTCGCTTTAAGAATGTTACTTAAACAGATACCGCCACCGAATAGGATTAATACGCCCCAATCCGTTGTCTTCTCAACATCTTTCCACTCGACCGCTCTAGAAGCGCCAAGCAGTACAATCGCGCCAATCGCAACCAAGCTATCAAACTTCGAGAAGCCGCCGATCATTGCATTGATTGGCTTACCGAATATCCAAAGCGTTACCGTTAGAAGGAAGATAGACAGTGTGATTTTCTTGCTGTTCGTCCATTCAACAGGAGCGTGGTCGAGCTCGAATTTGTGGTCAAGCTTTGGCTTAGTCATCACATACAGAATAATCATCGCGACTGGCAGTAAGATCATCGTGATCGGTAGGCCAAGCGCCATCCATTCAGTAAAACTCAGACCAACTTCTGCGGCTGCGATTGCGTTCGGTGGGCTACCTACTACGGTTGCAATACCACCGATCGATGCACAGTAAGCGATACCTAGTAGTACGAATACGTAGGTGTTGCGGTCTTCACTTTGGTCGACTTTGTTCATGATGCCGAGAACAAGAGGCAGCATCATCGCGGTGGTCGCTGTGTTTGAAATCCACATTGATAATCCAGCACTCACACCAAATAGCATGAATACTGCCACCGACATTTTGCCTTTCGCTAGTATCAGCACTTTGTCAGCAATCGCTTTATCTAGCTCTTGCTTGTTGAGCGCGGCGGCAAGGGCAAAACCACCCATAAATAGGAAGATGATTGGGTTAGAAAAGTTAGCCAAAGCAGCGGGCGTGTTAAATACACCGAACAAGACAGCCAATAGGGGAACGAGCAAAGCGGTGATGCTGACGTGGATAGCCTCGGTTAACCATAAGATCGCAACAAACACGAGAATACTTAGGCCAGTGTTCACTTGTGTTTCGAACGGGAGGGTATTGATCAAAAGTGCAAATAACGCGAAATTGCCGATTAATATCATGCTGTTGCGGGTAAACAACCAGTGTTTCAGTGTAGTAACAAGTGCCGTCATAAGACGCTCCTTTTGTTTATCCTCGTTTTATTGGTGCACCAACGTCATTGAGTGGTGCTTATTATTTTCGAGGTATCTTGTTTTCAAGTTATACAGCTCTCAAAGTAAAAAGCTTCGAGGCGTATGGCTTGATGTAGGGTCAGACTTTGTTGGGAGAATGTTACTTAAGTTAATAAAGGCGTGTTGGTGTGTTTTTGTGTAACAGTGGGGAAGTGTGAGGCAACAAATTTAAAATGTGTAGATTTCTACACATCGGTATCTTCTGGGTCTGCAATCGGGCTAGGAATCGGCGATGATTCTTGTTTTGGGTTCGGCTGAATCGGTTCTTTAGGCCCTAAAAATTTGGGTGTCGTGCCCATAATATACAGATCAAGAAACGCTTTGGTTCGTGCAAAAACTTCTCTTAAACGTATTGAGAGGCCTGAGTGATGAGTTGGGCCGGAAACCGCCAAACATTGCGCATGAATATCATAAGAATTTGCGATAAACAGTGCTCTTTCACAGTGGAATTCTTGAGTGATGATCAGGAAGTTATCGGTATCGAATATCTTCTTAGCACGAACAATGGAGTCCAAAGTTCGAAAGCCAGCATAATCCAGATTGATACGCTCGTCGGGGACACCTGCTCTCAATAGGTCGCGTTTCATCGTCCAAGGTTCATTGTAAGAACGATGAGCATTGTCGCCACTCAGTAAGAATTGATTGACCTTCTCACGATCAAAAAGCTCAATTGCGGCCTCAATTCGATATTTATAATAATCGTTGAGCGTTCTGCCCAAATATTTACTGGTGCCAAGCACAACGGCTACTTCGCGTTCAGGTACTTCATCGATTTCGTAGATGATGCGATCTTTAGCCTGCCATGAAACCCAAAAATCGATCGCAATAACTGCAGCGCTGCCCACCAGAAAGACTAGGAAAGAGCCATACAGAAAGCCTTGCAGTTTCTTGCAAGCTTTAGGTAAGTAATTGCGGAAGATATGAGAATCGAATTTCACTCTCGGTAAGGTCCTTTGTGCATGAGCATAATTTTTTGAGTGCTCGATAATACCAAATAAAAATGAGAAAAATCAGTTAAAAAGACAAGACAATGTAAAGAAAAAAGCCCCTGCAGTTGCAGAGGCTCTTATAAGAGTAGTTAACGCTCTTTATTCCAAGCGCAGTACGCTTTATTCAAAGTACAGCACGATTTATTAGAATGCCGTACGCTTGTAGCGACGGTAAACCGGCTGCCAGAAGTGTTGGTCAATCGCTTGTTGTAGTGCTTCTTCAGTGATCTCTAGTGCAACACCTTGTTCGATAGCTTTCTTACCAACAGCAAGAGCAATCTTTTTAGACACGGTGTGGATTTCTTCCAATGGTGGAAGTAGAGCGCCTGAACCATTGATGGCTAGTGGAGAACACGTTGCAAGCGCACGGCTTGATTCCATCAGCATTTCATCAGTGATGCGTGAAGCATTCACAGCCAATACACCAAGGCCGATGCCAGGGAAGATGTAGCTGTTGTTACACTGAGCGATTGGGTAAGTGGTGCCGTTATGAGTTACTGGCTCAAACGGGCTACCTGTCGCAACAAGTGCTTGACCATCAGTCCAACGAATAATGTCGTTTGGTGTTGCTTCAACACGGCTTGTTGGGTTTGATAGTGGGAATACGATAGGACGTTCACAGTGAAGGTTCATCTCTTTGATGACTTCTTTGCTGAACAGACCCGGCGCGCCAGATACACCAACCAATACGGTTGGTTTAGCATGACGAACAACGTCTAGTAGAGAGAAACCCGTACCGTCGCTTTCCCAATCTTTGGTGTTCGCGTTGGTTTGTACTAGGCGCTGTTGGAAATCAAGCAAGTTTTGCATGCCTTCCTGTAGAAGACCCCAACGGTCAACCATGTAAACTTGAGAGCGCGCTTTCTCATCGCTGATACCTTCAGATACCATTTGAGCAATGATGGCTTCAGCAATACCACAACCAGCAGAACCCGCACCTAAGAAGGTAATACGTTGGTCTGAAAGTTTGGTGTTTGCTGCTTTACATGCTGCAAGTAGAGAACCAACCGTTACTGCTGCTGTACCTTGGATATCATCGTTGAAACAACAGATGCGATCTTTGTAGCGCTCAAGCAATGGCATTGCGTTCTTTTGTGCGAAATCTTCGAACTGAACTAAAGCATCTGGCCAACGGCGTTGAACCGCTTGGATGAACTCTTCAACGAATGCATCGTAATCTGCACCTGTGATGCGAGGGTGACGCCAGCCCATGTACATTGGGTCTGCAAGACGTTGAGGGTTGTTGGTACCCACATCAAGCACGATTGGTAGCATGTAAGCTGGGCTGATACCGCCACAAGCTGTGTAAAGTGCTAGCTTACCAATTGGAATACCCATACCACCGATGCCTTGGTCTCCCAAACCAAGAATGCGCTCACCATCCGTAACCACGATAACTTTAACGTTGTGGTTTGTCGCATTATTCAGTAGATCATCGATACGGTCGCGGTTCGGGTATGAGATAAACAGACCACGGCCACGACGGTAAATATTTGAGAAGTTCTCACATGCTGCGCCAACTGTAGGCGTGTAAATGATAGGCATCATTTCAGAAATGTGGTTTTGAACTAAACGATAAAAAAGCGTTTCATTTGTGTCTTGGATGTTACGAAGGTAGATATGCTTATCCATATCACTTTCGAAGTTACAATATTGCTTGTACGCACGTCCTACTTGCTCTTGGATTGTTTCGGTTGTTTCCGGTAATAAACCTTCAAGGTTAAAAGAGCTACGTTCTTCAGCAGAGAATGCACTGCCTTTGTTTAGAAGAGGTGTACTTAGTAGAGCAGGACCAGCGTAAGGGATATATAGAGGGCGTTTATCGTTGTTCATTGGATGCCTAATATGGGAGAAAGGGTAACTGAAAAATGATAACGGTTTAGTTATTCAATTGTAAATAGTTTCCCTCCGATCTTTGCAAACAAAATGATATTCTTACCCATGTCCCACACTTATCGAATTTGAACGTCATAATTCGTTATACTTTGCTCACACTTTTTGCGACTTTCCCTCTTTATGTCATTACTGCCCATCGATGCTTATCAAAACGCATTCCACGAACAAATCGTTAATTCTCACCTTGTCGTAGAGGCTGAAACCGGATCAGGTAAATCTACGCGCTTGCCAATTTGGGCTTCCCAACACGGGCGAGTTCTTGTGGTTGAACCAAGGCGTATCGCGTGTACTTCACTGGCTAAATATCTCGCACAGCAATCGGGTGAGAAGCTTGGTAGCAAAGTGGGTTATGCGATCAAGCTTGAGTCGGAATACAACGAGCAAACTGACGTTGTTTTTGTTACTCCGGGCATCGCGTTGCGCTGGCTATCTGAAGATGGGCTTGCTGGCTTTGATGTCATCGTTGTCGATGAATTTCACGAAAGGCGTTGGGATATCGATTTGCTGGTGGCGATTCTGAAACAAAAAGAGAGCCATCGCTTGGTGATCACGTCTGCAACCATCGAAGGGGAACGTCTCGCTCACTATTTGAATGCGGGTCGGATAAGCTGCGAAGGTCGCACCTATCAAGTTGATATTGAACACCGAGCGAACGAATCCAGAACACTGCCTGATATTCGACATCTAGAGCAGCGCATCGCGGAAGAAGTGAATCATCAACTCATTGCTTCACACGGCGACATGTTGGTTTTTCTACCGGGTAAAAAAGAGATCGTTCAATGTGAGCAAGCCTTGGCGAAGAATCTAGATATCCAAGTGGTGAAACTGCACGCATCGGTCAGTGATAAAGAGCGAGATTTGGCGCTCGCTGGTCGTAATATCGATACTTACACCAATACCAACAACGACGACAGTTTGCGAAAAGTTATCCTTGCTACCAACGTGGCAGAAACTTCGTTAACCATTCCTGACATTGGTGTTGTGATAGATTCAGGATTAGAAAGACGCACCGTTCAGCGCAATGGCAGAACGACTCTGATGCTTAAATCCATATCACGAGCCAGTGCCAAGCAACGAGCTGGACGTGCAGGCAGGGTAATGGATGGTGTCTGCGTTCGTTTATACGGAGAACACGCCGCATTAGAGTTAGTGACACCGCCCGAACTGCAACGCGAAGAATTAACAGAACCTATGTTGGCCGCGGCATGTTGTGGCAACTCGATCGAGAGCTTATCTTTTCTTGATCCAATCCCTGAGAAGTCGTTAAACAGTGCGACTCAAACCTTGCTGACGATGGAGGCGATTAACGCCGACCATCAAATTACCGAGCACGGCAAAAAGCTGTATCCACTGCCGATTGATGCCTTGTATGCAGACATTGTAACTCGCATCAAAACCAAAGCACTCAAAGAAGCGATGGTCGATCTCACGGCTGCGTTGTCTGTGCCTGCTCGCTTGTATCAATTACCAAACAATGCAGAACATCTTGAAGCACTCGCTCAACAAGAAAAAGAAGGCTGTGACTTAACCTTACTCATTCAGATTGTCCGCGGCCGTGATTATCCGCATTTAGATATCGATCAACAGGCACTGAATGAAGCACAAGGACTGGCTAAGCAAATGCGGGAGGTGTTTGAGCTTCCTCAGCTAGAAGTCGCGTCACGTTTCAAACGCATTGAACTGCTGAACACTATTGTTCAACTTCACCCAGAACTGGTGTTTTTGCGCAGGCTGAAACGAAAAGAAGCCTTTGCTAATGGATCGTTAGAGGTTGTGCTCGGTCGTCAGAATCGTTTCCCGGATAATGCACAAGCGATGTTGGTGCTTGATACCCATAGTTTGCCGGGAAGAGGCGTTAAGCAAACACTGACCTTGGCGACGGTCACTGCACCTATTCTTTTGGATCTTATGATTGAAGCGGAGATGGGAGAGTGGGAGCAAGGTGAAACCGTGGTCAATGATGATGGCGTTTTTACTGAGATGACATTGGTGTACGCTGGCCGTACGATTACGAGCAAACTTATTGCAGCAGAAGGCCAGTTATCATTAAAGCCAATCGTCGATCTTGTGTTAAAAGGCGTCCACCTTCCCGGTTTTGTACAAGCTCGTACTCAAGAAATCAAACATTGGCAGTTGTATGTGAAACTTGGGCTCGATGAACAAGTCCAATACACACCAGAAATTGACCAAATGAACTTTGAGCTATGGTTTATAGAACAGCTTGAAGTGTTAGGTGTCACGGATGTCTGCGAGTTGGAAATGTTTGAACATGCCGATATTCCATTTGATGGTATCCCAATTTGGCTATATCCAGAGTTTGCGGAAAAATACCCGTTTGCATTGAGCCTTGCTGACTTACATCTTGATGTCGAATACTTCCCTGCAAGAAAGCTGATTCATGTGCATTATCAGTCGGGGAGTAGAAAGCTATCGCCTAAGCGTTGGGAGCTTCCAACATGGTCTGGTTGGCGGATTCAATATAAGAAAGCGAGTCGGATTATCGACATAAAATAGATGGATAAGTTTTATCTCTAAAATATTAATCAAATAGGTGCATATATGATTTTTCAGTGTTTTTTATGTTACAAGTTTGATTTTTATATGCCTTTTTAACCAATCAAAAGGTCATAAAAGACCATTCTTCTATATCCTATTGCTATAAAGAAAGAGTTGATAGATATTGAGTATATTGTGTTGCCAAAGTGTCGGGGGACATCATGGATAAACAGGAAGAGACGCGTGTAGAGTTCGATTACACAACATTTCTTGGCGCCTCATGCAGTAAAAAATGGACTTTTCTGGAAGCTCTCACCACTATTGCGCCAGTATTCAGTACCGTCTGGAGAGATAGCATTAAAGAGCTCGCCAGCCCAGAAGATCGCTTATGGCAAATGGCATTGAAATCAATGTCGACGCGTAAAAGTGATGAGTCGAACATTGTTACCTTACTTAAGCTTGCCAAGCTAGAAGGGATCAATGAGCTCAAGGTTGTCATGCCATATTCGCTTGAAGACGAGCAGATTGATTATATTGAATCGCGTAGTCATTTGGTGATTGCAGATAACTCTGGTGAAGAGTTCACTATCAAGCTTTGATGAAATATACATTGTAAAAAGGGCCTCAATATTGAGGCCCTTTTAGTATCTAAAATTTGTGCTTGTAAGCGTATTAGCTGACTAACTTGTTAACTTGCGATTAATCGATTAGCCCATAATCAGCACGAAGCACATCAATGATTTCTTGTTTCGGATTGTCGCTTAATACAATCTCGCCCCCGGTGATTTTCGCCGCGATATCAAGGTAAGTACGAGACAGAGACATCAATGCATCCAAAGGAAGCTCATTGTCACGAGCTAACGCTTCACGCTCTGGCATACGTTCTTTGTTCAAAAGAATATCCGCGTCAGGGAAGTAGTTAAGCAAGAACTGACGGAAACCTTCTTTCGAGTTTTCGACGATGTTGCCCTTGTTGTACTCTTGAGTATCCCAAATACGAGATGAGTCTGGCGTACCCACTTCATCCATGTAGATAAGCTTTTCTTTGCCTTGAGCATCGTTCACGTAGCCGAACTCAAATTTCGTATCGACAAAGGTTTGATCGACTTTTGCTAGCGCTTGGCTAATTACGTTGAAGCCTTCTTTTAGAAGTTTCTCGTAATGCGCAATGTCACTTGCTTGAGTAAAGTTGAACGCTGCGAAGTTGTCTTCGATGTTGTTGCGAGTGATGTTCACATCGTCAGCTTCTGGTACACCAGGAATTCCTTTCAAAATCCCTTTTGTAGAAGGCGTGATCAGTAGCTCAGGTAATTTCTTGTCTTTCTCAAGGCCTTCAGGCATCTCGATACCGCAGAATTCACGTTCGCCGTTCGCGTATGCACGCCACATAGATCCTGTGATGTATTGACGACAAATCGCTTCGATCATGACTGGGCGAGCTTTTTGTACAATCCATACGAATGGATGAGGGATATCAAGAATGTGACTGTCAGCAAGGCCGTTGTCTTTAAACAATTTGAACCAGTGGTTAGAGATAGCATTCAGAGCCGCTCCCTTACCTGGAACTCCTTTAAGATTACCTTCACCACGCCAAATACAATCAAACGCAGAGATACGGTCACTGATCACCATGATGGCTAACGGCGCATCGGGTGCTACGTTATAGCCTTTCTCTTTAATTAGTCGTTGGCTATCTTCTTCAGTTAACCAGTAGACCGAACGAACCTTGCCACTGTGGACAGGTTTATCAGTACGGATTGGTAGGTCATCATTTACGGCAAGAACTTGATCAGCAAGGCTCATTTAGACATTCCTATCTTTTATCAAACGTCATACAGAGAAGTGCGGTGTGCACATGATTAGACGGGCATTATACCCAATCTATTATTTGCTTCCAGATAAAAAGCAAACGATTGCTAATTCTGTTGTTCAAATAAAAACCCCCGCCTAACTATTCGCTAGAAAATTGGCGAATTGTAGGGCAGGGGAAGGCAGTCTGTTGGTCTGTGTTTTGGCGCATGCTGTTAAGTTAACTTAAGTTTGTTAGCTAAAAGATTAAGCTACGTTTGTGAGCTAAATTGTTAAGCGAGGTCGGCTTAATGAATACGCTCTGAAGTTTCATCAATGAAGAACACTTCGCATTGAAAGCGTTGGCCTAACGTTCTCAGGTATTGTTGGCTGAATGAGTCGATAGACGTACTCGCAACGATTGCGCTCGCGTTTCCTGAGCGTATTGCTTTCTCGACTGTCTCTACTTCATTCATTTGGTTCGACGCTTTCATATGGATAACACGCTCGCAGCAAACATTGTGTTGCTTAAGCTGCTTAGCGGATGGTCTTGGTGTTTGAGCAGTAAACAGCAGCCATTGATGTTGATTGGACAGCAACGCCATTCTTGCGAACAACGCTTCCTCGTTTGAGTTTTTGCTTTTACGAGAAACTGATGTAAATGCGCAGTGAACTAGCGGGCTAGAGTGTTGGGCTTTAACGTGTGCTTGAATCATTTTGCTGTCCTTATATACATGCTGTATGTGTATACAGTAGTTTTTGTTGCTTATAAGATCAAGCAGTTTTTGCGGGATTATTGGTCGTTTTATTGCAGATAAGTAAGGGGATGTATCTTAAATTGTTGATATTTATAGTTAAATTAAATTCGACTGATTTTTGTATTTTGTCTCATAAATTGAAAAAATGTGATTTCTATACAGGTGTATACAGTGGTTTTTGCAGAAAAGTACTGTATATACCTGTATAGAAGATAAGAAGATAAACCCCAGATACAAAAAAAGCGCCTTAGGCGCTTTCTTATATTTCAACGGTGTTACTTATCTCAGTGTCGCTTGGGAGAGTTTTGTTCTCATTTCCATTTCACCAATATTGAACTGGCGAACATCAATGGTTGCAATATCATTGCACTCTTTACATGCATGATGACACTTACCATCTAGGTAGTCGTGCTTTTTTACTAGGCTTGGCTTTTTGCACCAATCACAAACGCCTTCTATTGTGAACATATTTTCTCCTCACCTGTTTAAGTCAGGTGTATTTTCGGCGCAAATTATGACACAAGTAAGACCCATTAGTTAATAGTTTGTTACCCGTTTTTGAGAGGGGGATCGATTGCAACACTAATAAAATCGGTATCTTTGCGATCTTGGAAAATGAATATGTGTAGTTGTTTACGGGTTTGTAACATTTTGTAAAATGGTTTTTAGCGCATTGTTCAAACGTTTCATTTCTTCGTCACATCCATGACCGTCAGGGTGATAGATTTTAGAGAGTTGTTTGTATCGAATCTTAATGCTTTTTTGGTCAGGAATAGATTTAGGTGTGTAGCCAAAGAGAGCACAGGCCACTTGCAAAGCATTTAGACCTTTGTTGTTTTTCTGCTTCTTCAATTCGTTGTAGATGGTTTGAAGCTGACGCTTTTGCTGCTTAATGGTGAAGTCTTTCGCACTAAGCTGTGCTTCCAGTGTCTGTTGCTGCTGATTTAACTCACCAGACTTCAGGCCTTGTCGCTTTCGCGAGATAACCAGAGTCGCGCTGATACTCACTATTGCAATCAAAACGGCCAGCACTGCGCCAATCATATAGTCAGAGCTTGTTAGATTAGAACGTGTTGCTTGGTCTCTAGACGTTAGTGCCGAAGGGAAGGTACTTGGTGGATTTGTATTGGCTTCTGCACTGACGTTGTCATTGAGCTGCTCAATCGAAGAGATTTGCTTGGCACGCTGTTGGTTGAACTGTGCTTCCAGAACGCGATTGTAGCCATCTTCTGCATCAGGATTGTTTTTTAAGGCCGCTTCATACCATAGCTGTGCTGCATCTAATGGTTGGAGTAGATCTTTCGCAAGTGAGGACTCATAGATCTTTGCCACCTCACTGGGAGCGCGCTTGTTGCCTTGTAGCGCCGCTTTGATGAACCATTCCAATGCAAGTTTGTTATCTTGCTCTACGCTTGTTCCCGCCAAGTACCATTCGCCAAGTCTAAACTGCGCATCTGCATTGCCGCTGTCCGCTGATTGCGAATACCAATAGAATGCGTCATCGATGTTTTTAGGCACGTCAGTACCCAGCTCATACGATTGGGCTAATCGATACTGAGAGGTTGAGTCTTGAGGTTGTGGAGATAATGAGAGTTCAGTGCTGCTTTCCGCATGAACGAAATGTGGGGCGAACAATTGTATCGTGGAAAAGACTAGGGCTAGAAATAGAGTTCTAAGAAGTGACGATGACCAGAAGTTGGATAAGATAAGCAAAAGATAAGTCTCGTAAAAAAGCCCAGTGCCGATGTATCAGTATGAATACGCTATGTGGCTGAGTGTTAAGTCGTAACGCTTTAAATAAGCCATGCGACTGACAAGCAACTATATAGTGGTTAATTCAATAGATAAAGGTAACAGGGCTTTAATCGTGCTACTTAAGCGGCAAGATTTGAATTTCTACGCGACGGTTACAAGCACGACCTTGAGACGTGTTGTTGTCACATAGAGGGTAGCGCTCACCGTTACCACGAGCAATGGCACGGCCTGCAGCGACATCTTGAGAAATCAAGAATGCACGAACAGATTCAGCGCGACGCTCAGAAAGGATTTGGTTCGATGATTCGCTGCCAGTGCTGTCAGTGTGACCTTCGATCACTAGGCTAGTGTCTGGGTATTCAACTAAGATACGAGCAACACCGCGAAGTGTGTTGTGAATGCTTGATTCTAAAGCGTAAGAACTTGATTCGAAGCCAATGCCGTTTTCTAGACGAAGTAGAAGCTGGTTCTCACCAACACGCTCGACTTGAACGCCAGAGTTCATTAGCTCTTCACGAAGTGCTGCTTCTTGTCGGTCAAAGTAGTAACCAATACCACCGCCAACAGCTGCGCCACCTGCCGCACCAATCAGTGCGCGTTTACCACGATCTTTAGAGTTGTCACCAGTAGCAGCACCAGCAACGGCACCAGCGATTGCTCCAATTAGAGCGCCTTGAGTTGCAGAGTTAGTCTCAGATTCGCCAGTTGTAGCGTTTTGGCGTTGAGTTGCCTGACAACCCGTTAGAGCGACAGTAAGCGCTAGGGCTAGTGTGATTTTTTTCAACGTATTTCTCCATCATGTACTTCTGTCAAACATATAAGTAACGAATGACAACAATTAGTCCTGTAAGTCTTAATGATGGTTTTTATCAATACGCTGAAGCAATGTAAAGTGGCACTATGATTTAGTTATCTTTTTAACTGCTTGGGCACCGCCAACTGGACGATTAACAGACAACTTGCGACCTTTTTTCAAACCAACTTCGTAGTCTGCGGTGAGGTTTTTCATCGCTTCTCTTAGTTGTTGTTTGAAGGTTTCACGGTCAATATTTTCAAATTCTTTATCAATATAGTTATTGATTTTGTTGTTTGACTCGTCGTCCGGGGTAATGGTTGGCAACTTTTCAAGCGCACCTTCTACCCAGCCAGAAACGTAAGAATTTACGCGACGAGTGACTTCGAGTGAACCTGTCCCTGATCCTGCAAAGCTGTTTCTGAATTGGCCAGTATGCTCGTTCAATTCACGATAAATGATGTCGAAAGCAAAGGCAGCGAAGATCGCGCGGTCGGCTTCGCCAATGAATTCCACACGCTTAAGGCCTTTGTGGTTCAGTAACACGGCTTCTACGCCAAACTTAGTGTTGATACCACGAATAACGCGCAACAGTGTAGAGCTGATGTTTGCCGGCAACAGGTGACTGGATTGAGTTTTCCCCATTTTGATAAATTCAATATCGTCTTTCTCGAGACCATATTTCAGCATCAAGTTATGCGCCATCTTTATTGCATTGGCCGCTTCGTTGACGTTCGCTGAATTTCCAAGCTCAAGACACTTGGCTATTTTCTTTAGGGCTTTTTTCTTATCCATCGACTACTTAATCATTACCGCAAATTTTGAAAAGTCCGACATTTTACATGTTTTGTCAGATAACAGAAAGCCCAAACTGGTTTGGATCGTATTAAAAGGGCTCGGATGGGAAGTGTGGAAGGCAATGTAGAGGGGCGATAAAAAACGCCATCAAGAGCATTGATGGCATTAGTGACACAATTTGTCATTATGGCTAGAGCTTTAGCAAACTAGATCCCAAGTTCATCGAGTAGATCTGCTGCTGCATCGTTACCTGAGCTTTGTGCTGGTTTGTTCGCTTCTTGCATTTTTTTCTGAGTCGCTTCAAGAATGCTATCTGGACATTCGTCTTCAGCGATTTCAAATTCTTCCAATTGGATGAATTCTGTCTTATCCATTGCAAGCTCAAGATAGAAGATGTTGTTGTTTGCAGTCGAGAAAGTCACACGACGAGCTTGTGGACGATCAAGGTTAGTATCAACGGAAAGGTTAACTTGCTTGTTCAGTGCCAGCATTTTCGGTTGGTTCTGCGTGATGTTAGTTTGCAGTTCTTTACGAATTTTGTTCGTGAAATCACCAACCAACTGGTTCATTAATTCGCCCAAAACATCGCCCACTTCGTCAGACGTGTGAAGTACCGCGAGTTCATCTTCTGGCATGCCCATGTTACGCATGTAGTTGGTATAGATCTCTAGCGCCGCTTTAGACGTAAAATTGATAACAACAAGACCAGAAAAGCCGCCGTCAAATAAAACGAAGCAACCAAAATCTGGTTTAAGACTGGTTTTGTTAATCTTTTGCACCATAGCTGAATAGGACACCTGAGAAGCCGTCGCTGAAGTGAGTACGCTTGATACTGATTGGCATAGCTTAAGAAGAATATCTTCAGTTGTGACTGTTTTGTTTTTTTTCATTGTTATGTGCTCATGGAGATGTCTTAAACAAAATGTTATTCAGTATATTGCGACTGAATTAAGACGAAAGTGACTATTTCTCCATTCTTGCATTCAGATTCTGATTTGATCATCTTTTTATATGATCTTAATAGTAGTAAAGTGACGAAATTCAAAGAAAATTACTAAAAATCTCAGATAACCCAATGCTGATAGGATCAGCGAAGTAGGGGCAGGAAGCAAATGTTACCAAGACTTCAACTCAATGCTGATGTCGATCCAGTTGTCGTACGCTTTTTAGATGAACTAAAAATAGCGGGCTTTACTGGCGACATTGAGTCTCAATATTCGAGCCGTTTGGCCGTGGCGACTGATAACAGTGTGTATCAGCAATTGCCGCAGGCGGTCATTCTTCCTAAGACAACAAACGATGTTGTTTTGATCGGTAAAGTGGGCGCTCAGTCTGCTTACGAACGAGTGACTTTTTCCCCTCGTGGTGGCGGTACCGGAACCAACGGTCAATCCTTGACGAAAGGTGTCGTGGTTGACATGTCACGACACATGAATAACGTTCTTGAAATTAACGAAAAAGAAGGCTGGGTGGTAGTTCAGTCTGGTGTCGTTAAAGACCAATTGAACGATGCTGTGCGTCCCTACGGCTACTTTTTCTCTCCCGACCTTTCAACCAGCAACCGAGCAACCTTAGGTGGTATGGTCAATACCGATGCTTCTGGCCAAGGGTCTTTGAAATACGGCAAAACCTCTGATCATGTGTTGTCACTGCAAGCCGTCTTCGCAGATGGTTCATGTCTCGAATCCGATTTATCACACGGTTTGCCTGCTGAAGGTGAATTTGCTCACCATGCACTTGCAGTAACTGAGGCCGTTTGTCGAGACAAGCGCGCTCAAATCCTCAATAAATTCCCTCCGTTAAACCGTTTCCTTACGGGCTACGACCTGAAGAATGCGATTAACGAAGAAGATAACAGCTTTGACCTGACTCGTGTCCTATGTGGCGCAGAGGGTTCATTAGCATTCATTACGGAAGCAAAGCTGAACCTCACGCCGATTCCGAAAGCGCGCACACTGGTTAACGTGAAATACAACACGTTTGATTCTGCGCTGCGTAATGCGCCGTTCATGGTAGAAGCGAAAGCGCTGTCTGTAGAAACGGTGGATTCAAGAGTATTGAACCTAGCGAAGCAAGACATTGTTTGGCACACCGTGAGCGACCTGCTGATGGATGTTCCAAATAAAGAGATGCTTGGCATCAACATGGTTGAGTTTGCGGGTCAAGATGAAGCGGAAGTTGAACAACAAGTTCAAGCGCTGACTGCACAACTTGAAAGCATGGTAGAAACCGAAGAAGCGGGTGTGATTGGCTTCCAAGTGTGCAGCGACTTAGCGAGCATAGGTCGAATCTACAACATGCGTAAAAAAGCGGTGGGTCTGTTAGGTGCGGCGAAAGGCCGAGCTAAACCGGTCGCTTTTGCTGAAGATACCTGTGTTCCACCGGAAAACTTGGCGGACTTCATCTCTGAATTTAGAGTGCTGCTCGATTCAAAAGAGCTGAACTACGGCATGTTTGGTCACGTTGATGCGGGCGTATTACACGTTCGTCCGGCACTTGATCTGTGTGACCCGATGCAAGAAGCATTGATGCACGAAGTCTCTGATGATGTGGTTAAGCTAGTGGCGAAATACGGCGGCTTGATGTGGGGTGAGCACGGTAAAGGTTTCCGTTCTGAGTATGGCCCTGACTTCTTTGGTGAAGAGCTGTTTACTGAGTTAAGACGTGTTAAAGCAGCGTTTGACCCGCACAACAAGATGAACCCAGGCAAGATCTGTACGCCATTAGAAAGCGACGCTGAATTGGTGAAAGTCACCGATACCAAGCGTGGCTTCTACGACCGTCAGATCGACGTACAAGTTCGTGATAGCTTCAAACAAGCCATGGAATGTAATGGCAACGGCTTGTGTTTCAACTACGATACGAGCTCACCAATGTGTCCTTCAATGAAAGTCACGGCTGACCGTCGTCATTCTCCAAAAGGCCGCGCAGGCTTAGTAAGAGAATGGTTACGTCAATTAACGGAGCAAGGCGTCGATATTCTCGATTTAGAGCAAGAAGCGCTGAAGGACAATACACCAGTCAAAACCATGGTGGAACGTGTTCGTAATACTATGAACAAACGCCATGAATACGATTTCTCTCATGAAGTTCACGAAGCGATGAACGGTTGTCTTGCATGTAAAGCGTGTGCGAGTCAGTGTCCGATTAAAGTCGATGTGCCGAGTTTCCGTTCTCGATTCTTGAATATCTATTACTCACGTTACCAACGCCCAGCAAAAGACTATTTAGTAGCAAACATTGAAACCATGCTGCCGCTAATGGCGAAAGCGCCAAAGGTTGTTAATGCTGCCTTGGGTCAAAAGTGGATACAAACCGCAACAGCGAAAACGGTTGGTTATGTTGATGCACCGCTGATGTCGGTGCCTACGCTAAAAAATCGTCTGGCGAGCAAAGAACTGCAACTCTTCGATCTTCAATATCTAGAAGGGCTGTCTTCTGAGCAGAAGAAACAGCACGTGTTGATCGTTCAAGACCCGTTTACTAGCTTTTATGATGCAGAGGTAGTCGAAGACTTCGTTACCTTGGCTCAGAAGCTTGGCAAAACACCGGTGTTATTGCCGTTTAAACCAAATGGTAAAGCACTGCACATTAAAGGCTTCTTAAGTCGTTTTGCGCGTGAAGCGAAATCAACATCGGATTTCTTGTCGATGGTGGCGGATATCGGTATTCCTTTGGTCGGTGTTGATCCTGCACTGGTACTTTGTTATCGCGATGAATACGTTGAGATCTTGGCTGACAAGCGCGGAGACTTTGATGTACTGACAGTGCATGAATGGTTAATGCCATCGTTGGGTGAGTTTGAAGCTCGTTCTGCAAGTGAAGAGATGTGGTACTTGTTCGCTCACTGTACTGAGAAGACCAAAATGCCGAACGCTGAAAAAGAGTGGGGCGCTATCTTCAAACACTTTGGTGCTGCGTTAACTAGCGTTCCTGTCGGCTGTTGCGGCATGGCAGGCACCTTCGGGCACGAAGTCGATAAGCTACAAATGTCGAAAGATATATACGGTTTAAGTTGGAAGCCAAGGATGCAAGACTTACCGAAAGAGCGTTGCTTAGTGACGGGTTATTCCTGTCGAAGCCAAGTGAAGCGTTTTGAGGGTGAGAAGCTTGCCCACCCATTACAGGCGCTCGCAAAAATTCTTTAATACATTTAGCCCAGCAATTGCTGGGCTTTTTTCTAAACTAACAATGGAATTGTTAATAAGGAAAGCTATGAGATTTCTAGAGTTAAAAGTACCACCCGTTGCACTATTCATTATTGTATTCATGGCCTCGTACTTCTGTGCTCAGCAGTTGAGCCAAGGAACATTGGCACTGCCTTATGGAATGGCTGTGCTCGGCATCGGGATTGTATTGAGTGGCATCATTGGAATATCAGGCATATGGGAGTTTCGCAAACAGAAAACCACCGTTAATCCGATCAAAGTCGAAACCGCATCCGCAGTCGTGGACAGTGGAATTTTTGGCTACACGCGAAATCCAATGTATCTAGGGCTATTTATCCTACTGTTTTGCTTTGGCTACTTCTTCCAAAACCTATTCAGTGTTTTGCTAAGTTTTGTATTCGTAATTTACATGAATCAGTTCCAAATTAAGCCAGAAGAACGCGCTCTAGAGCAATTATTCGGTGCGGAATATGTTGATTACAAACAAAAGGTTAGACGCTGGATCTGATGTGCATTCAGATACAACTAAGCAATTAAATAAGAATCATTATCGATTGGTTGATCTATATCACAAATTAATGTGTTTTAGGTTTCATATTGATTTCTTATAAAATAGTCTGCGCTTCATTATTAAAATGAATAAAGGCTAGGTAATGAAAATTGTTCAGGCGAAATGGTTGTCGCTAGGTGTCTGTGTAGTGAGTCTGTCTTCAACGTCGGTGTTGGCAGATGTTTCAGCTCGAATTATAAACGGTAAAGAAGCAACACAAGGAAATTGGCCATTTATGGCTGCGCTAGTCTCAAGGAACGTGAATGCTTATGACGGTCAGTTTTGTGGTGCTAGCTTCATTGGTGAACGATATGTATTAACTGCCGCTCACTGTGTGGAAGGTAATGGTCGTGAAGATCTCGATGTGGTGATTGGCGTATCAAATCTTTCGGCCTCTCAAGCTGCACAACATAGATACGCTGTTGAGAATATTTATGTACATCAATACTATAACTCTGTAGCGACAGGCAATGATATAGCGATTATCGAGCTCGTTGATCAGCCATCGGAGTCTGTCGTTAATCTCGTTGATGGTTATGTTCGAGGTAACCTGAATGATGGTCAGATGCTAACGGTGATGGGCTGGGGAGATCAGGATGCATCAGATGGGTATGCATCGAAGAGTGAACTGTACCAAGTCAACGTTCCTTTAGTTAACCAGTACGAATGTAATAGTGTTCCTCACAGTGGCTATGCCTTTATTGGCAGTGATGCATTCTGTGCGGGGTACAGTGATGGTGGTTATGACTCTTGTCAGGGTGACAGTGGTGGCCCAATCGTTGTTTCGACAAATGGAACATATGAGCAACTGGGCATTGTAAGCTGGGGTAAAGGCTGTGCAGAGGCTAACGCCTACGGAGTCTATACCAATATTAGTTATTTTGATGATTGGATTAATGAGCAGAAAGCAGGGTTTAGTTATCGTCAAATAGAAATGCTAGGTGCAAGATTATTGGCGCCTATCTCACATACCTTTGAATTCACAAATAAGTCCGATCAAAATATCGAAGTGAACAGTGTTTATCCAATTTCTAGTAATGATACCGTTATAACAGGCAATGGATGTAGCACTTTAACTGCAGGGCAAAGCTGTGAAGTAGTGGTGAGCTATAACCTAAACTCAATTGGCGAACATGAATTTGGCATTAATGTTGACACTGATTCACTATTGGGCACCGTTACATCAACGGCTTCTGTTATAGGGGCGAGATCTGTAACGAATACTGTGAACTCTTATGTCAGCGTACCTAACAGTGGCATTTACAACACACAGGCTTGGATTACAGAAGGAAATTCGTTGGCCTCACCGTCGATTAGCCACGGTGCATCTACAGCGCTTATTGTTGAGGGTATCCCTGCTGGTACGGTTTCGTTTGACCTAACTGCATCGTCTGAAGCTGATTATGACTTTGTTGAGGTTTATAGTAATGGTCAGAAATTTGATAGTGTCTCTGGCGAGTTTTCTGGTTCGGTGAACCTACCGTTAGTTAGAGATGCTGACAACAGCTTTATGATTACATATGTGAAAGATTCGTCTGGTTCTTCAGGGAGCGACAGAGTTACGATCACTAACTTTGCGTATACCGATGAGATAAAGATATCTAAGTCTGAGGGCACACAGAATGCAAAAAGCTCAGGCGGCGGCAGCGGTGGTTCACTGGCTTGGCATTGGTTACTCGTCCTTTTCGGTGGTTTGATTGTACGAAAGTTACCTTCACCACTGAAGTTTAAAAAGTAATCAGTACAAATATAATTTGATGGTTAAAAACTAAAAAGCCCAGCTTGAGGATATCAAGCTGGGCTTTATTGATCTTGTTCTAGAGCTATTTACACCACTTGATGTAAATAAGAATGCTGATTATGCAGCGGCTGCGAACTGAGCTAGAAACATCTCTTTACGTTCGTTGAAGCGGTTTACTAGGTCGTCGACAGAAGCTTGGTCGTATGGCTTAAGGCCACTTGCTACCATGCGTTTCACGCCTTTACCGACTACTTCACCGTCTTCTTTGAAATCAAAGTTTAGTGTCACGATGCCACGCTTACCTTCAACGTCAAAAGTCGCACCAGAGAATTCAACTTCTGGGTGAGAAAGATCTAGGCGAGTAAACTCAACTTCCATGCTCTCGTAGATTACAAGAGGGCGTTGACAGTTGATCATCATTTGTTGTTCTTCCATAAGAGGAACCATGATGTGTGGAAAGTTCATACCAGAGAACTTAACGTAGTTTGTGACTACGTGTTCGATGAATGCTTGATCGTGGCTCTTTTCACCTTCACAAGACATGTGTAGGTACTCTTTGCCTTTCTCGTCAACCAGTGAGCTTTCTTTCTCGCACTTGTTGTCAACGCTTAGCGCAATACCGTTACCCACCATACCTGAAAAATCAAAACGCATTTTTTGGCTGATGCCTTCTTTCTGCAGAAGAACTGCAAACAAAAGGTCGCCAGGCACGCAGAAGCGTTTGTTGTCTTCATCGTGAATAGGGTTGAAGTCAGCCGCTACTTTTTTAGCAAAGTGGCTAGCCTGTTCACGAGTGAATTGAAATTGATTGTCTTCAGTAGAAAAGTAAGGTGTCAGAAACATAGTATCGCTATTAGTCATCAAATCTGGAGTGGATTATAGCTAACTAACTTCGTTCTAATGGTCTATCCAGTTAACTTTGCTTATATATCAGTCAATTAGATAAACACGTTGGATGGTATGTGACGATTTTAAGGGAGATATGGCCTTTGGCTCAATGCAACAAGGGCTAATCGATAGCCCTTGTCTATGTAACACTTTAATTGGTGTCGACTAAAGTATTTTAAGTACTAGAAACTGCACAGAGTACCTTCTGGCATTAGGTGATTATGAACGGATAACTTGAGTAACAGGTTAGCTTGTTCAATGTCTGGAGCAAAATATCTGTCTTTGTCGTAGAAGCTCACTTTTTCACGCAAAATCTGCTTCGCTTCTTCCACACGAGGAGAAGATAGATTCGGAGCGCGGAAGTCTAGCCCTTGTGCTGCTGCCAAATATTCTACTGCCAATATCCCACGGGTGTTTTCAGCCATGTATCTAAGCCTACGAGCGGCAAAGGTGGCCATTGATACGTGGTCTTCTTGGTTTGCAGAAGTAGGTAGGCTGTCTATTGACGCCGGATGAGCCAAGGTTTTGTTCTCACTTGCCAATGCTGCAGAGGTAACCTGAGCAATCATAAAGCCAGAGTTCACGCCGCCGTTATCGACTAAGAAAGGTGGAAGTTTGCTTAGCGCACTATCAATCAACAACGCCATTCTACGCTCTGACAAGCTACCGATTTCAGCTATCGCTAGTGCAAGGTTATCCGCAGCCATTGCGACGGGTTCTGCATGGAAGTTACCACCAGAAATGATGTCGCCATCGTCAGCGAAAACTAGCGGGTTATCGGATACGGCATTTGCTTCAATGTTTAAGGTTTCTGCTGAGTTACGAATTTGCTGTAAACAAGCACCCATTACTTGAGGTTGGCAACGTAACGAATAAGGGTCTTGAACCTTTTCACAACAAGTGTGTGATTCGCCAATTTCACTTTTTTGATCAAGCATATGGCGGTAAGCAAGTGCTGCATCCATTTGGCCACGATGACCACGAACGCGGTGTATACGAGGGTCAAACGGACGACGACTACCTAGCGCTGCCTCAACAGACATCGCACCACACACGGTTGCAGACGCAAACAAGTCTTCAGCTGCGAACAGACCTTCTAATGCAAATGCAGTTGATGCCTGAGTGCCATTCAACAACGCTAAGCCTTCTTTAGGAGCAAGTGTGATTGGCTCTAAGCCAGCGATCTGCATTGCTTCTAAGCCTGTGATGATTTTGCCGTTGTGGCGTGCTTGGCCTTCACCTAGTAGAACTGTACTCATGTGTGCAAGGGGAGCGAGATCTCCAGATGCACCCACAGATCCTTTTTGTGGAACACATGGGTAAACTTGTGCGTTCACTAGATCGATAAGAGCGTTGATTACCTTGAGTCGGATACCTGAATAGCCACGAGACAAGCTGTTAATCTTTAGCACCATCATCAAGCGCACAGTTTCATCAGACATGAATTTACCAATGCCCGCCGCGTGAGAAAGTACGATACTTTTCTGTAGTACTTCTAAATCTTCAGGCGCAATTTTGGTATTTGCTAATAAGCCAAAACCCGTGTTGATACCATAAACAGTGCGATCTTCAGCAATCACTTGTTCTACGACGTGCATGCTCGCTTCAATATCAGGAATCGCTGCTGGATCAAGTGATAAGTTCACAGGGCTACGGCTAATCTTACGCAGTTCAGGTAGGCCTAGAAGTCCTGGTTTAAGTAATAAATTCAACATGTTTTCTCCAGACATTAAAGGCGACGAAGTTCTTCGTTTAGCATAGGTAAATCAAGCTTCTGCTCTTTAGCACACTGCTTGGCAATATCGTAACCCGCATCAGCATGACGCATAACGCCAGTGGCCGGATCATTGTGAAGTACACGAGCAATACGCTGTGATGCATCTTCACTGCCGTCACAACAAATCACCATTCCTGAGTGTTGCGAGAAGCCCATTCCAACACCGCCACCGTGGTGCAGAGAAACCCATGTTGCGCCACCCGCAGTATTTAGAAGGGCGTTCAATAGAGGCCAATCTGATACGGCATCTGAGCCATCCATCATGCCTTCTGTTTCGCGGTTCGGACTTGCCACTGAACCTGAATCTAGGTGGTCACGACCGATAACAACTGGTGCTTTCAGTTCGCCATTCTTAACCATTTCATTGAATGCTTGGCCTAAACGTTCACGATCTTTCAAGCCGACCCAACAAATACGCGCTGGTAAGCCTTGGAACTGAATGCGTTCACGCGCCATGTCTAGCCAGTTGTGTAGATGTGGGTTATCTGGAATCAGTTCTTTTACTTTTTGGTCTGTTTTGTAGATGTCTTCTGGGTCACCAGATAGGGCAGCCCAACGGAACGGTCCGACGCCCTCGCAAAATAAAGGTCGTATATAGGCTGGAACGAAACCTGGGAAATCAAATGCGTTTTCTACACCTTCTTCCAATGCCATTTGGCGAATGTTATTACCGTAATCTACGGTTGCAGCACCGCGGTACTGAAGATCTAGCATAGCTTGAACTTGAATCGCCATTGATTGCTTAGCGGCTTTCACCACTTTCGCTTCATCAGCTAAACGTTCTTGAGCCGCTTTTTCCATTGTCCAACCTTGAGGCAAGTAGCCGTTCAGTGGATCGTGGGCAGAGGTTTGGTCAGTCACTACGTCAGGCGTGATATTGCGTTCAACTAACTCTGGGAATACATCAGCAGCGTTGCCTAATAGGCCAACAGAGATTGGCGTGTCTGATTCTTTAATCATCGCCATCGCTTCATCGATGCTGGTGGCTTTTTTGTCTACATAGCCAGTGCGCAAGCGGTAGTCGATTCGTGATTCATCACATTCAACCGCGATCATTGAGAAGCCAGCCATAGTTGCAGCAAGAGGTTGAGCACCACCCATGCCGCCAAGACCACCCGTTAAAACCCACTTGCCGTTTGCTTCGCCTTGAAAGTGCTTCTTCGCGATAGCAACAAACGTTTCATAAGTGCCTTGAACGATGCCTTGTGAGCCAATGTAAATCCAGCTGCCTGCTGTCATTTGGCCGTACATCATCAAGCCTTCTTTATCGAGCTCGTTAAAGTGCTCCCAGTTCGCCCAGTGTGGAACAAGGTTAGAATTCGCGATCAGTACGCGAGGCGCGTTTTTATGAGTCGGGAACACGCCTACAGGTTTACCTGATTGAACAAGCAGCGTTTGGTCGTCTTCTAAACGCTCTAATACTTCAACAATCTTGTCATAACATTTCCAATCACGCGCAGCGCGACCAATACCACCATACACAACCAGTGCATGTGGGTGTTCTGCCACATCAGGGTCTAGGTTGTTCATCAGCATACGCAGTGGTGCTTCTGTTAACCAAGATTTAGCGCGCAAAGTGGTGCCATGAGGTGCGCGAATTTCGCGAGTCGTGTCGAGACGAGGGTCACTGTTGTGGTGTTCCGTCATTTTGGAATTCCTTCTGTTTCACGTTATATCGTTGTAGTTGTAGTTGTAGTTGTAGTTGTAGTTATCGGTATAGCTGGATTAGTCACTGGCCATTGCATTGGCTATATCCCAACACAAACGTGCCGCCAATCGAGCCGTTTGGCCATCGATGTCGTAGTCTGGGTTGTATTCCGCAATGTCCGCGATAATGAGTTTTTCACTGTGTTGGAAAATCTGTTCTAGAAAAGGAGCGAGTGCTTCATAGCTCACGCCTCTTGCCGCTGGTGCACTTACGCCCGGCGCAGTCGCTGCTGGGAATACGTCTAGGTCGATAGTGAGATAGAGGTAATCACATTCAGCGATGAATTTTTGCAACTTAACCAGTTGAGCGACTTGGTTAACTTGGGTCATGTTGCGGTCGTGTTCATACCAAACACCTAGTTGGTCAGCTTTGTTAAACAGTGCTTTGGTATTACTGGCTGCACTCACACCAAGACAAGCGTAATGAAACGGCCATTGATGCTTGTGGCAGTAATCGCTGATTTGATTAAAAGGCGTACCTGAACTGGGTTTAACATCAGCAATGTCGCTTTCGAATTCTCGAAGATCAAAGTGAGCATCAAAGTTAACGATGCCGATCTTAGGTTTGTGTACCGGCTGATCTTTATCAAGGCGTTTTGCTTTATGTAAATGCTCAGCAAGACCTTGGAACGATGCCCAAGCAACTTCGTGACCACCGCCAAGGGTAATCACTTTGTTGGTTGATAAAGCATTAGCAATAACAGAAGCACACTGTTTTTGACTCACTTCGAGTTGACCATCGTTACATTCGATGTCACCAAGATCCGCGATGTGCGCGTCACTGTGCCAAGCCATATTAGCCAACGCTTGACGAATCAGGTTAGGTGCTTGTTTCGCGCCTACGCGTCCTTTATTTCTTGCAACTCCAGCATCGCTGGCAAAGCCAACTAGGGCGATAGCACCGTCAGTAAGCTCGTTACTTTGAACTTGGCTGGTGATGTGATGTACGCGTGTGCCGAGTGCTCCATCTTCAAGATCATTACGCCCAGTCCACAAAAAGTCATGTACGGTTTTTACGCTCTCTTGAATGCCGTTGGACTTAGATTGAGTCATGACACACCTCGCCATTAACAATGCGTTTATACAGATGTGGAACACCGACTTGATAGCTTAAGTCGGCAGGGTGGTCGATATTCCAGATAGCCAAATCTGCGGCATAACCAACTTCAACTTTGCCTTTGGTTTGTGAGTCGCCAATGGCAGCCGCAGCATGACAAGTCACACCACGCAGTGCTTCTTCAGGCGTCGTACCAAATAAGGTGCAGCTCATGTTCATCATCAGCGTTAAGTCAGCAAAAGGGGATGTGCCGGGGTTTAAGTCGGTCGCGATCGCCATTGGAATGTTGTGTTCACGAAGTAGGGCGACGGGCGGCTGTTGAGTCTCTTTCAGGAAATAGAAAGCGCCGGGTAGCAAGGTCGCAACTGTGCCTGATTCTGCCAGTGCTTTTACTCCAGTTTCATCAAGGTACTCAACATGGTCGACAGAGAGTGCGCCGTATTTTGCTGCAAGCGCACTGCCACCCATATTAGAAAGTTGTTCTGTGTGGCCTTTAATCGCTAGTCCATGTTCTTTGGCTGCTGCAAATACACGTTCGGTTTGTTCTAGGTTGAAGCCGATAGATTCACAGAACACGTCAACTGCATCGGCGAGCCCTTGCTCTGCGGCTTTAGGAATGATCTCTTGGCAAACCAGATCGATATAGCTGTCCGGTTGTTCTTTATATTCAGGTGGCACAGCATGGGCTGCAAGGAGAGTGGTGGTGATCTTAATACGACGATGATTTTCTAACGCTTTAGCCGCGCGTAACATCTTGAGTTCATCATCAATCGTTAAACCATAGCCAGATTTTACTTCGATGCTGGTTACGCCACTTCTTAGCAGACCATCGAGTCTAGGCAAAGCCATTTCAACCAGTTCGGATTCTTGTGCTGCGCGGGTCGCGGTTACTGTCGCTAGAATGCCGCCGCCTTGCTTAGCGATGTCGGTGTAAGAAACACCATTCAAACGCTGCTCAAACTCGTTGGCGCGATTCCCCGCAAATACGAGATGAGTATGGCAATCAATTAACCCAGGTGTTACTAGCTTGTTCTTGCAATCATAGGTGATGTAATCCAAAGAACCATCAACACTTATTTGTTCTAATTCGGAAGCAAGTGCCTCGTGGTTTGAACAAGAGATGGACACGATATTACCGTTTTCGATAACGATATTTTGAGGGGAAGAGGGCTGATAACCATCGGATCCCGAACTCATGGAGACCACTCGTGCGTTTTTGAGGATCAAATTCATAATCACCTAGATCTTTGCTAAACATTAAATGTATATACAAATAAATAGGCTAAACGCTGACCCGAATCAAGTTGATGTTGCAAAAATGTGATCGGCGATCAGGATGATGTTCTTTAATCTAGAAGTATCTTGGAGCTTAATTTGTACTTAGAGCCAGGATGGTAGAGCAATGCAAAGCTGATGAGCCGTTCTTTGCTCCATGTTCTTCTATTCAAAAGAAGGCAAGGCTCTGATTCAGAAAGCTTTAGTGACGTTCTGATTTGAGAGTCAGGAATAATGGCTTCAACCGTGTGTTCGATAGCACTCAACGGGCAGCTTTTTGAAAGGTATTCATTGGGTGTCGAGGTTGAAAAGTCTTGCTCTAGGTATTTTGGAGCGGCTTGAGAGTTCACCCAACGCGCTTCCAATTGTATTGGTGCGTTGTCCGCAAAGTGGATGATTTCACTATAGAATACTTCGGCGTTAATCATTACGCCTAACCGTGTGGCGGTGCTTTCATCAGCCTTAATGCTATCGTGTTTGATAACTTGGCTAGCATACGTTTGGCCTCGGTCTTTGATCTCTTGCGAGATGTTGTTGATATCAAGCAGCGGAGATTGCGCCTTTTCGTCTGGTTCACAAACAAAAGTACCCAGCCTTGGCTTCCTAATTAGCTTGCCTTCAGACACCAGATCTCGAATGGCTTTATTGACCGTCATTCGACTCACATTGAACTGCTCGGTGAGTTCGAGCTCTGTGGTGATTTGATAACCAACCGGCCAATGACCACTGCTGATCTTGTCGTCTATGAACTGTTTTATCTGAAGGTAGAGCGGCGCTTTCGACATAATGAAACCTTATTTGACTATACAAATAGAGTAACTGAATTTTTCACGATTTCAACATTTCCTCGGGCAATGTGACCTTATTCAACATAGATGGGGCAAATTGCTTGATTCTGTGAGGCAAGTGTCGCAAATTGTCACGCAATAACTATTCGTAAATCAGATAATTAGAAAGGGAAATGATATGTTTAAGAAATTAAAGGCCTCGTTGGGCATCGGTGCCGCAAAGGTTGATACCGTCTTAGATAATATTGAAGTTTTCCAGGGTGGAGAGTTGTCTGGCAATGTTCACATTGTTGGCGGCGACGTTGAGCAACAAATTGACCTGATCAACTTAGTTCTTAACACAGAAGTAAAAGTAGAAACGGAAGACAGCACCAGCTACGAAACCTTTTCACTGGGTCGTATTCAAGCCGTAGAGCCTTTCGTTATCCAACCGGGCGAAACCAAACTGGTGCCATTCCGTCTTAAGTTAAATGACGAAACGCCAGTCACCGCGTTGAATGCACAAATGAATCAATGTCATGTGTGGGTTGAAACCAACCTAGATATCGGTTTCGCGATTGACCCTAAAGACCGTGATTTTATCTCCGTACACCCACTGCCAACAGTTGCTAAAATCATCCAAGGCGTGGAAACATCAGGTATGGCAATGGTGAAAGCTGATGTAGAGAAGGGCTTCTTGAAAGGCAACAACTTTGCTTCTCGATCTGGCTGTTACCAAGAGATTGAATTTCGTAGCGGCGGTTTCATGAATAACAAAGAGATCGAGCTGTCATTCATCGTTGAAGGCTCTATGGTTCACTGCCTAGCAGAAATTGACCGCTCTATGAGCTTTCGAGGCGACCAATACATCTCATTCAGCATGCCTGCAAACGCGGCTGACTCAGACATTCGCAACGCGGTATCAAGAATCATGAGTGCGTAGTTGCCTCTGTTAGTAGTCGCTCTCTCTATTGTTAGTGACAGTACAATTTCAAAGCCGAACTTAACTGTTCGGCTTTTTGTTCTTTTATTAGGAATTTCACTCGCACTTGTTATGCTATTGAGTGTAGTGAGGTTGGGTTAATATACTGTAGAATGTACCAACTTTTGTATAGTAAAAGAGTGCAGCTTTGCTTAGTAAGCCCCATATAAAGTTTTATATCATTATCAATCAATGACACTTGATACAGCATCTCCTAAAGCTATTAGAGATCGTGCTATCTATTTAGAAGATGATTTTGTTCTCGATCGATACAAACTTGAACCTCTACTTGCACGAAAAGCTTGGTATTCATCACCATTGCAGTTTAACGACCCTTTTGAAGGAGAGTTCAACTTTGATCTCGCCAGTTCGAAGGGGGAGCAGTTTATCGACATATGCTCAATGGCGAGTAAAGAAAACATATTAAATGAGAAAATGACTAGCCATGCAGTCAATGTTAGTCAGCTCCCACAACAAGAGTTAGTCCGACAACTAGAATTGGCATTGCCCTTTATTAGCAGAACATTTAAGGATGTGATTAAGCGTATTGTCGGTATCTACTGTATGAGTTCAACGCCAAAACAAGCGACAATGTGGGCTCACTATGGAGGAAATCATCAAGGCATTGCATTGGAGTTTGAACGTAATGAAAGCAACATTTGCGGTCTTGAAACTTATGAAGTCGATTATTTTGATGAGCCACCATTGATATCATTTAGTAAGGTCTTAAATGAGGTCTTGGGTTTGCGTCCTCAACCTGGCTTCGAAAGAATGGACGCTATAGGGAATAGTGAACTTAAAAAGCTCCTCTACAATAAAACAAAGCAATGGGAGTATGAAGCCGAGTGGCGTTCTCATCAAGGATCACCTGGTTTACATGATATGCCCGGCAAACTTACAGCTATAGTATTTGGCACCAAAGCTCCTAGTTGTCTTGTAAAATATTTGATGGCTCAACCTGAATTAAAAAATATCAAATTCAAGTTTTTAGTTACTGATAAAAATCGATACGAATTTAAAGTCGTAGATCATTATCAGTATATGATTCAAGGTGCTCTTGAGAAGAACCAAGACCCAGATATGTCACTTTTTGACGTTTGATTGTTGAAAGGTTAAACAGTCGTGATCATTTAACTGTTCTTTACCGTTTGTCTTTTGGGCTATTCACCATTGATGCCGATAGGCCAATTGGAAGGCAACGTCGGTAGAGTTATCCATATTGAAGATGTTTTCGATGATGGATATCTCGATAGCTGAACGTTGCATTAGGTAGCGATACCCAAGCATTATTTCATTAGCGGCTTCTGAAAATTCAGTGTCACCACCTTCTGCACCTTCATACCAACGATACTCAAGGTGTAACTCATGGTTTTCAAATAGCGTGAGTTGATAACCGCCCATCCATGACCATGTCGTTTTCTTATGTGAAAAGCCATTTTCTATCTCTCGATTAGACTGATTGGCGAACCCTAAGCTTGTGTAAAAGGTATTGATGTCGAGTTGGTAAGCATAGTTGAATTGAGCGCTTTGCTCGTTGCTGCTTCCTTCGAAGGCGCCGTGGCTGACATTGTTATGATAGAGGGATACGCCAAAGGATAAGCCGTGGTTTTCAAGGTCTATGATTTGGTATTGAGTGTAGAGGGTGAAAGCGTTAGTCAGCGTGTCGCCAGAGAAATCTCTAGTATTTATGTCGTGGTCTGGCGCGTAAATATCAAATTGGTGTCGGTCTTTTCGATCTCGTCCTGCTTGGTCGAGGCCAAGTAAATCGTGGTAGTTGATGGTTATTTTATCGAGGTGATTGTTAGCAGCGTATAGCCAGCGATAATTGAACTCGACTTGCCATGCTGTTGTTAGTTGCCATTTCAGGCCTGTTTGAAGTTGGTTCTGATAATAGTCTAAATGATAGTCGTGAGAGTTAGCCCAGATACTTGCGGCGGTTAAAGAAGCAAACACTTCAACCTTATTTTCTTCGAGTGGAAAGCCAGAGCGGAGCGTTGGAGTAAGACGAACTGACTGTAATGGTGCTTGGGTATAACTGATTAGCGGTCCGTAATCTTTGTTGGCCCATGCGGTTGGAATAAAAACAACCGTTGCTATTAGTAATGGTAAAAGTGGTTTGAACGATATAACAGTGGCCTGTTTTTCCATATGCATCTCATCCGCATTCCGTTGCTTCTATATAGCTTAGCTCTAAATAACTCGTTTGTAAGAGATAAGTTGGAAGAGCGAACTCAAAAGAGATAGGAGAATTAGTTGAGTTGATACCGCTTGATTGGAAAGAGGGTTCCAAGGAGCAAGGAAGTTAACACTACTAAGATAAAACCTTATGAAACGAAGTGGTTGGAGAGCGTGCAGATTCTCTCTGTCATTGTCATTTCATATAATTTCGTTACAATGTTCGGCTACTCACAAATGGGGCATCTGTATTTGCTTCTATGTGGGTATCTTTATTATGCATATATCTCCGATCAACATACTCGTTGATTGAAAAACATATATTAAACATTTTCATGTGTTGCTTGGTGTGCAACACCACTGTAAAGGACAAATAATGCCAATTATTACTCTTCCTGACGGTAGTCAGCGTCAATTTGACAACCCTGTATCAACTCTAGATGTTGCCCTATCAATCGGTCCTGGTCTTGCGAAAGCAACCATTGCTGGTCGTGTAGATGGCGAGCGTGTTGATGCTTGTGATCTTATCGAAAACGATGCAAGCCTAGAAATCATCACAGCTAAAGATGAAGTTGATGGCCTTGAGATCGTTCGTCACTCTTGTGCTCACCTTTTAGGTCACGCGATTAAGCAGCTTTTTCCAGAAGCGAAAATGGCGATCGGTCCTACCATCGATAACGGTTTCTACTACGATATCGACCTTGAGCACTCTCTAACGCAAGAAGATCTAGAAAAGATTGAAAAGCGTATGAAAGAGCTAGCGAAGACCAAGTATCAGGTTGTTAAGAAGAAAGTTAGCTGGCAGGAAGCGCGTGACGCATTCGAAGCTCGCGGCGAGACTTACAAAATCGAAATCTTGGATGAGAACGTTTCTAAAGACGATCGTCCAGGCCTGTACCATCATGAAGAATACATCGATATGTGTCGTGGTCCACACGTTCCACATATGGGCTTCTGCCAACACTTCACACTACTTAACGTAGCGGGTGCTTACTGGCGTGGTAACAGTGACAACAAGATGCTTCAACGTATCTACGGCACTGCATTCCACGACAAGAAAGCGCTTAAGGCTCACCTAGTGCGTCTAGAAGAAGCGGCTAAGCGTGATCACCGTAAAATCGGTAAGCACTTAGATCTATTCCACATGCAGCAAGAAGCACCAGGCATGGTGTTCTGGCATCACAACGGTTGGACTATCTTC
This sequence comes from Vibrio sp. 14N.309.X.WAT.E.F5, assembly GCF_030397615.1. Classification (NCBI taxonomy): domain Bacteria; kingdom Pseudomonadati; phylum Pseudomonadota; class Gammaproteobacteria; order Vibrionales; family Vibrionaceae; genus Vibrio; species Vibrio sp. 14N.309.X.WAT.E.F5. The sequence continues at coordinate 107,145 of NZ_JAPNXR010000018.1, forward strand.
CGTGAGCTAGAAGTATTTATTCGTCAGAAGCTGACTGAGTACGATTACCAAGAAGTTAAAGGCCCATTAATGATGGACCGTGTTCTGTGGGAACGCTCTGGTCACTGGGATAAGTACGCTGAAGCGATGTTCACGACTTCTTCAGAGAACCGTGAATACGCGATCAAGCCAATGAACTGTCCTGGTCACGTTCAAATTTTTAACCAAGGTTTGAAATCTTACCGTGATCTACCGCTACGTATGGCTGAGTTCGGCTCATGTCACCGTAACGAGCCGTCTGGCGCACTTCACGGCATTATGCGTGTTCGTGGCTTCACTCAAGATGATGCTCACGTATTCTGTACTGAAGACCAAGTTCAGCAAGAAGTTAAAGCTTGTATTGAAATGGTTTACGATACTTACACAACTTTCGGTTTCGAAAGCATTGTTGTTAAGCTATCTACTCGTCCAGAACAGCGTGTAGGTTCAGACGAAATGTGGGACCGTGCAGAGGCCGATCTTAAGCAAGCGCTTGAGGCGATGGAGATTGCATACGCTGTCTCTTATACACATC